>NZ_JAUETE010000002.1:0-145000 GCF_032484535.1 Bradyrhizobium sp. SZCCHNS3016 | reverse complement strand
TGTTGTCTCGCGGACGATGTTGAACATACCAGCAGCAGCGCCCCGATGGGCAAAGGCTGGTGGAGCCTGTCGGGATCGAACCGACGACCTCATGCTTGCAAAGCACGCGCTCTCCCAGCTGAGCTAAGGCCCCATAACCGGAAAGACGAATGCAAGGCAGCGAAATCGTCGAGACGATGTGAACTTATGGGCTGCCCGTCTTCGCCAAGTGGCTTCGCCGGGCACGCTTCGCTCGAGAAAGCGAGGCTGCGCCACGCGTAGCCGGAGGCGAAGCGTGGTGGGCCTGGGAAGACTTGAACTTCCGACCTCACGCTTATCAAGCGCGCGCTCTAACCAACTGAGCTACAAGCCCTAACGCTCGAAGCTCGTCGCCACCCGGCCAGCGAAGGCCAAAGCAGCAACCGCGCAGCCCCAGGCAGCGTGTTCGTCCGCGAAGAAAGAGAAACGAAGACGGCGAAATCCCGCCAATGGAGCTCACGCAAGACCTGGCGGTCTCGGTGGCCCCTGATGTTTCTAAAACAGCTCGATAGAAGCGACAGATCCGAAAATCTGACCTTGCTGAAGAGCCATCCTTAGAAAGGAGGTGATCCAGCCGCAGGTTCCCCTACGGCTACCTTGTTACGACTTCACCCCAGTCGCTGACCCTACCGTGGTCGGCTGCCTCCATTGCTGGTTAGCGCACCGCCTTCAGGTAAAGCCAACTCCCATGGTGTGACGGGCGGTGTGTACAAGGCCCGGGAACGTATTCACCGTGGCGTGCTGATCCACGATTACTAGCGATTCCAACTTCATGGGCTCGAGTTGCAGAGCCCAATCCGAACTGAGACGGCTTTTTGAGATTTGCGAAGGGTTGCCCCTTAGCTTCCCACTGTCACCGCCATTGTAGCACGTGTGTAGCCCAGCCCGTAAGGGCCATGAGGACTTGACGTCATCCCCACCTTCCTCGCGGCTTATCACCGGCAGTCTCCTTAGAGTGCTCAACTAAATGGTAGCAACTAAGGACGGGGGTTGCGCTCGTTGCGGGACTTAACCCAACATCTCACGACACGAGCTGACGACAGCCATGCAGCACCTGTGTTTCGGGCTCCGAAGAGAAGGTCACATCTCTGCGACCGGTCCCAAACATGTCAAGGGCTGGTAAGGTTCTGCGCGTTGCGTCGAATTAAACCACATGCTCCACCGCTTGTGCGGGCCCCCGTCAATTCCTTTGAGTTTTAATCTTGCGACCGTACTCCCCAGGCGGAATGCTTAAAGCGTTAGCTGCGCCACTGGTGAGTAAACCCACCAACGGCTGGCATTCATCGTTTACGGCGTGGACTACCAGGGTATCTAATCCTGTTTGCTCCCCACGCTTTCGTGCCTCAGCGTCAGTATCGGGCCAGTGAGCCGCCTTCGCCACTGGTGTTCTTGCGAATATCTACGAATTTCACCTCTACACTCGCAGTTCCACTCACCTCTCCCGAACTCAAGATCTTCAGTATCAAAGGCAGTTCTGGAGTTGAGCTCCAGGATTTCACCCCTGACTTAAAGACCCGCCTACGCACCCTTTACGCCCAGTGATTCCGAGCAACGCTAGCCCCCTTCGTATTACCGCGGCTGCTGGCACGAAGTTAGCCGGGGCTTATTCTTGCGGTACCGTCATTATCTTCCCGCACAAAAGAGCTTTACAACCCTAGGGCCTTCATCACTCACGCGGCATGGCTGGATCAGGGTTGCCCCCATTGTCCAATATTCCCCACTGCTGCCTCCCGTAGGAGTTTGGGCCGTGTCTCAGTCCCAATGTGGCTGATCATCCTCTCAGACCAGCTACTGATCGTCGCCTTGGTGGGCCATTACCCCACCAACTAGCTAATCAGACGCGGGCCGATCTTTCGGCGATAAATCTTTCCCCGTAAGGGCTTATCCGGTATTAGCACAAGTTTCCCTGTGTTGTTCCGAACCAAAAGGTACGTTCCCACGCGTTACTCACCCGTCTGCCGCTGACGTATTGCTACGCCCGCTCGACTTGCATGTGTTAAGCCTGCCGCCAGCGTTCGCTCTGAGCCAGGATCAAACTCTCAAGTTGAACTTGAAGCTTTGAACCGGCTGATCACAACGTTTGACGAGGTCCCACCAATCGATCTCCACGCTTCACAGCGCGAAAACCATGGTGTTACCTTTGAAACATTGTCCGCCGAAGTCTTCTCGTCCGATCCCAGAACCAAAAGCCGAAGCCCTCAATCCCGAGACCCGCAAGGACTCCGCCGTCCACGTTTCTCTTTCTTCATCTTCACTTGTCAAACAGCCCGGGACCTCAGTCCCACCCTCGGATGGAGGGGTCGCCCAACCTTTCCCGACGTCGATGAGCAACCGGGTTCTACCGGTTGTGCATCGCTCAGCAGAAGTGAGGAGCAATATTGGCGCGAATGCTCGCCTCGGTGTGTCCCGAAGCGGCGCCGCGCTCAGTGACCGTGCTTATAGGGGGGTCCGATCGGGGTGTCAACGCCCAATGTCAACAAATCGTCGCATCGAATCATTTTTTCCGGGACGGCCAGAGAACCCAGACTTCTTGCGGACTTCGTGCCCCACTTGGGCCACAATCCTGCGACGATTTGTTAAGCATCGACCTGGGTTGATTTGGGTCCAGCGGGGACCGCCATCGATTCAAGGATGATCCAGATCAAGGAAGTGGCGAGCCCTTCGCCTGACTCATACGGCCGAGACGACATCGAGAGATCCTGAAGAACAATAGCGGTTCGCGGATTCCGGCTTTCGGGCCAGAGAGTCTCGAACCGTCAGAAGCGCGCCATCATTCCGAGCCGTTTGTCTTGGACGTTAAGCCGACCGGCAGCTGAGTGATTTCGGCGCTGACTTTGAACTTGGGGGACGAAGGTTGAACCATCGGACGTCACGCGGGGGGTATGGACGCGAGGTCGGCATGATCGATCTCGGTCATGAGCCGCCGCTATCGGTCGATGGCTCCGAGGCCGCGGTGATCGATCGCCGCCGCGTCTCCGTGCAATGGTTCTCCGGTACGATTCTGACTGGTCTATGCGGCGCAGCCCTGATCGGCGGCGCCGTTTTTGCGTCGCTCGACGGCGAAATGACCTTCGCTCGCATGCCGGAGCGGATGGAGAGCGCGCTGCGCGGCGCCTTCGGCGCCAATGACCGCGTTGCCACCCTGCGCAAGAGCGATCGCCTGCCGCCGCCGAGCGAAGCGGCGGCGGCGCGCAATGTGGTGCGCATCTCGACCGTGACCCGCGCCGGATCGCGCGAGCTGATCCGGGTCCGTCCCTATGTCCGGATCTCGGGCAACCTGTCGATGACGACGAGCGATCTTTCCGCCAAGATCCCGCCGTTCAACGCCCAGCGCCTGCTGAGCGACACCGACAACGACAAGACCGGGTCCGGCGAGGATCCGAACAATCCGGAGGCCGTCGAGCCCGACGCCGAAGTCTCGTTCGTGACCAAGGATCTCGCCGCGGTGCTCCCCAAGGCGAAGATCGCGACCTCGGTGGCGCTCGACGAAATCGTCATGCGGGTTCGCGATGCGGCGAACTGGCGCGGCAACAATGGCGGCGTCCGCTACGCCTCGCTCGCCAATGCCGCCGCTGACGCGGCCGGTGCACAGGCCGTCCAAGGCGGCGACCTGAAACTGTCCTACGCCAATGACGGCACCTCGCCAGATCCTTACGCCGGCTTCGAGACCCGGGTGGTGCCGGAAAATGTCACCTTGCTCCCCAAGACCAAGGACCAGATCACCGGCGGCAATCCGCTCGGCGAGCGTGTCCACCTGGTCAAGAAGGGCGATACCGTCACCTCGATCCTGCGCGACCAGGGCGCGACGCCCGACGAGGCCAGGGCGATTGCCGCCCAGCTCGGCCCACGCGGCCGTGACGGCGGGCTGAAGGAAGGCGAGAAGCTCCGTATCCTGATGGCGCCGTCCGGCCCTGCCCCCGGCGCCCGGCTGCAGCCGTTCCGGGTCATCATCGCCAACGACACCATGATCGAGGCGGTGGCCGCGCTGTCGGACCTCGGACGATACGTCGCCGTGGACGCGCAGAGCATGAACACGGTCACCGAGACCGCCGACAACACCAATGACGAGGAGGATGACGGCACCGGTGTCCGCCTCTATCAGAGCATCTACGAGACGGCGATGCGCAACAAGGTGCCGACGCCGGTCATCGAGGACATGGTCCGGATCTATTCCTACGACGTCGACTTCCAGCGCAAGGTGCAGCCGGGCGATTCGTTCGACGTCTTCTATGCCGGCGACGATGACGACAAGCCCGGCAACAACGACAAGACCGAGGTGCTGTTCGCTGCGCTGACGGTCGGCGGCGAGACCAAGAAATACTACCGGTTCCAGACCCCCGACGACAGCGTCGTCGACTATTACGACGAGACCGGGAAGAGCGCGAAGAAGTTCCTGGTGCGCAAGCCGGTCAACAACGCGATCATGCGCTCCGGCTTCGGCGGCCGCCGCCATCCGATTCTCGGCTTCGTGAAGATGCACACCGGCGTCGACTGGGCCACCGCCTACGGCACCCCCATTTTCGCCTCCGGCAACGGCGTGCTCGAAAAGGTCGGCCAAGAAGGCGGCTACGGCAAATATATCCGCATCAAGCACAACAACGGCTACGAGACCGCCTACGGCCACATGTCGGCGTTTGCCAAGGGCATGGAGCCCGGCAAGCGCGTGCGCCAGGGCCAGGTCATCGGTTTCGTCGGCTCGACCGGCATGTCGACCGGCCCGCACGTCCACTATGAGATCCTGGTCAACGGCCGCTTCGTCGACCCGATGCGCGTGAAGCTGCCGCGCGGCCGGTCGCTCGAAGGCCCGATCATGGCCAGCTTCGAGAAGGAGCGCGATCGCGTCGACCAGATGATGACCAGCCGCGGCGCCGGTGCCTCGCGCATCTCCGACGCCGGCCCGATCCAGGTCAGCCGCTAAAAGCCCGGCCTCGCCGGGCTGGCCCGTTCAACCCAAGGAACTCTTTTTTGCCGACGCAAGCGGCCCGCGCTGATCGCTCAGCGCGGGCCGCCTTTGCCTGCATTCGGCGCAGCGCCGCTTCAGTTCAGCTTGCGCTTCGAGATCGGCGCCTCGAACGTCGCGATCTCCGCCGTGCGATGCGCCTTGCCGTTGAAGGTCAGCACATTGCCTTCCGAGGAGATGGCGACCTTGTCGCCGTCCTTGACATCGCCGGCGAGGATCATCTCGGCGAGCGGATCCTGGACGCTGCGCTGGATCACCCGCTTCAAGGGACGTGCGCCGTAGGCCGGATCCCAGCCCTTGGCGGCGAGCCAGTCGCGCGCGTCGCCATCCAGCGACAAGGTGATCTTGCGCTCCTCCAGCAGCTTCTGGAGCCGTGTGAACTGGATCTCGACGATCCGCCCCATCTCGCTCTTCTGCAAGCGGTGGAACAGGATGATCTCGTCGACGCGGTTGAGGAACTCGGGCCGGAAATGCCCGCGCACCGTGCCCATCACCAGCTCGCGCACCTCCGACGTATCCTCGCCCTCCGGCTGATTGACCAGGAACTCGGAGCCGAGATTGCTGGTCATGATGATCAGCGTGTTGCGGAAGTCGACGGTACGGCCCTGACCGTCGGTCAGGCGGCCGTCGTCGAGCACCTGCAGCAGCACGTTGAAGACATCCGGATGCGCCTTCTCGATCTCGTCGAACAAGACGACCTGGTACGGCCGGCGCCGCACGGCCTCCGTCAACGCTCCGCCCTCGTCATAGCCGACATAGCCGGGAGGCGCGCCGATCAGCCGCGACACCGAGTGCTTCTCCATGTACTCGGACATGTCGAGCCGGACCATCGCGGTCTCGTCGTTGAACAGATACTCGGCGAGCGCCTTGGTCAGCTCGGTCTTGCCGACACCGGTGGGGCCCAAGAACATGAACGAGCCCATCGGTCGGTTCGGGTCCTGCAGGCCGGCGCGCGAGCGCCGCACGGCAGTCGCGACCGCATGCACGGCCTCGAACTGGCCGACGACGCGCTTGCCGAGAGAATCCTCCATGCGCAGGAGCTTGTCCTTCTCGCCCTCGAGCATCTTGTCCACCGGCACGCCGGTCCAGCGCGAGACCACCTGCGCGATGTGGTTGGCGGTGACCGCCTCCTCCATCATCTCGCCGGCATTCTCCTTGGCCTCGATGTCGGCCAGCTGCTTCTCCAGCTCCGGGATGCGGCCATAGGCCAGCTCGCCCGCTTTTTGATACTCGCCGCGGCGCTGCGCGTTGGCGAGCTCGATGCGCAGGCCGTCCAGCTCGCTCTTGAGCTTCTGCGCGTTCGACAGCTTGTCCTTCTCCGCGCTCCAGCGCGCAGTCAGGCCAGCCGACTTTTCCGACAGATCGGCAAGCTCCTTCTCCAAGGTCAGCAGCCTGCTCTTGGAGCCCGGATCGGTCTCCTTCTTCAGCGCTTCCTGCTCGATCTTGAGCCGGATGATCTCGCGATCCATCGAATCCAGCTCTTCCGGCTTGGAATCGACCTGCATCTTCAGCCGCGCGCCCGCCTCGTCCATCAGGTCGATGGCCTTGTCGGGCAGGAAGCGGTCGGTGATGTAGCGGTTCGACAGCGTCGCCGAGGCCACCAGCGCGGAATCGGTGATGCGCACGCCGTGATGCTGCTCGTATTTGTCCTTCAATCCGCGCAGGATCGAGATGGTGTCCTCGACCGTCGGCTCGGTGACGTAGACCGGCTGGAACCGACGGGCCAATGCCGCGTCCTTCTCGACGTGCTTCTGATACTCGTCGAGCGTGGTCGCGCCGATGCAGTGCAGCTCGCCGCGCGCCAGCGCGGGCTTCAACAGGTTCGACGCATCCATCGCGCCGTCGGCCTTGCCGGCGCCGATCAGGGTATGCATCTCGTCGATGAACAGCACGAAGGTGCCTTCGGCTGACGTGACCTCCTGCAGCACGGCCTTCAGCCGCTCCTCGAACTCGCCGCGATATTTCGCGCCCGCGATCAGGGAGCCGAGATCGAGCGACAACAGCCGCTTGTCCTTCAGGCTCTCCGGCACGTCGCCATTGACGATGCGCAGCGCGAGGCCCTCGACGATCGCGGTCTTGCCGACGCCGGGCTCGCCGATCAGTACGGGATTGTTCTTGGTGCGCCGGGACAGAACTTGAATCGTACGGCGGATCTCCTCGTCGCGGCCGATCACCGGATCGAGCTTGCCGTCGCGCGCCGCCTGGGTCAGGTCGCGGGCATATTTCTTCAGCGCATCATACGCATTCTCGGCGGTCGCCGAGTCGGCGGTGCGGCCCTTGCGCAGGGATTCGATCGCCGCGTTGAGGTTCTGCGCGGTGACGCCGCCCTTGGCGAGGATGCCGCCTGCTTCGCTGTTCTTCTCCAGCGTCAGCCCGAGCAGCAGCCGCTCGACCGTGACAAAACTATCGCCGGCCTTCTCGGCCGCCTTCTCCGCCGCGTCGAAGGCGCGCGCCAGCTCGGGCGACAGATAGACCTGTCCGGCGCCGCTGCCCGACACCTTCGGCAGCTTGCCCAGCGCATCCTCGGTCGCTTTCAGGATAGCACGCGAATTGCCGCCGGCGCGGTCGATGAGACCGCCCGCGAGTCCCTCGCCGTCGTCGAGCAGGACTTTCAGCAGATGCAGCGGCGAGAATTGCTGATGGCCGTCGCGCACGGCCAGCGATTGCGCCGATTGGATGAAGCCCCGGGCGCGCTCGGTATATTTTTCGATATTCATGATATTTCCCTCAGCCTGCTGTGACGCCCCGAAGGCACGATTTCAGCATCTTCATTGGGTTTCGGACCGCGCACGTTGACGTCCATCAACGCCGCACCCCTGACGTCGCCGGCTTGCGCCCGGCTTGAGCTGAAATGTGGGAAGGCGGGCCAAAAACGGAAGAGGCCGTTTCACAAATTCGTGTGCCTGGCCGCGGCCATGGGAATCTCCTATGAGGCGGCATGAGCCAGACCCCTCCCGCGCGCATCGCCGGCCTGTACCGCTATCCGGTCAAGGGCCTTACCCCGGAACCATTGCAGACGGCACCTTTGCGGATCGGCCAGACCTTGCCGGCCGACCGCCGCTACGCCTTGGAGAACGGCCCCAGCGGGTTCGATCCGGACGCTCCGGTCTGGCGGCCGAAGACGGCGTATCTCATGCTGATGCGCAACGAGCGCCTCGCCGGCTTCAAGACCATCTTCGACGACGCGACCAACATCCTCACCATCCGCAAGGACGGCGCGATCGTCGCCCAAGGCGATCTCGAGAGCGCCGACGGCCGCGCGGCGATCGAGCGCTTCTTCGCAGGCGAGTTCGCCGCCGAGCTGCGCGGGCCGCCAAAGCTGCTGTCGGGCGGTGGTTACGCCTTTACGGATCTGGCGCGCAAGGTGGTCTCGATCATCAACCTCGCCTCCATCGCGGAGATCGAGACTTTGGTCGGCGCTCCCGTGCACCCGCTGCGCTTCCGCGCCAACGTCTACGTCACCGGCTGGCCGGCCTGGCACGAGACCTCGCTCATGGGCGAGACGCTGCGCATCGGCTCGGCGCGGCTCAAGGTCGTGAAGACCACCACCCGCTGCGCCGCGGTCAACGTCGACCCGGACACGGCCGCCCGCGACCTCGACATCCCGCCCGCGCTGATGACCCGGCGCGGCAACAATGAATGCGGCATCTATGCCGAGGTGATCGAAGCCGGTGATATCGCCGTTGGCGACGAACTCGCCGTGGAGCAGCCGCGGCTGGTGTAGTTCGAGCGCTGGCCGCATCGGCGGCGCGCCCCCTCTCCCGCGTGCGGGGGAGGGCCGGGGTGGGGGCGCCCCACCCGAAAATCTTCGTGCGGAGAGACTTCCCCCACCCGCATCGCATCTTCGATGCGATGCGACCTCCCCCGCAAGCGGAGGAGGCGCACACCGAGCGAGCCTCGACGGCTCGATTCATCAGTTCGAGATTGGTTAGTTCGGCATCACATACGCATACACCCGGCCGCGCGACACCGCGGTCTCGCGCACGCGGTTGCCGTTGTTGCCGGAGATGACGATCGGGTTGCCCTGGGCATCGACGCCCGAGACCACGCCGACATGTCCGCCGCCACGGCGGCTCATCACCGCGATCGCCCCGACCTGCGGACCGGAGACGCGCTGGCCATAGCTCGCGAACGAGCGCGCCATGTCGGAGCCGGTGCCGCGATGGCCGGTCCGCTCCAGCACCATGTTCATGAAACGGGCGCACCACAGGCTGCGCCGGCCGGTCGGATTGCCGCTGCCGATGAAGCTGCGCGCCGCGGAGACGACGCTGCTGCCGCCGCCGAAGCCGCCGGACGACGCCATGCCGTCGGACGCCGTGCCCGGCATCATGACGCTGGCCTGCGCGTCGGCAATGCCGCTCACCTCCACCCGCGCCACGCCGCGCTCCCAGCGCGACAGCCGGGCGACGGAGCGCCGGTGGTGATGATGCCTTGCGTAGTGATGGCCGCCGTGGCTGCGGTGGGCATGATGCCCGGAGCCGTGATGCGGACGGGCCGAAGCCGGTGTTGCGGTGACGGCGACGACTGCCGAGCACATGGTCAACGCAACGATGTGAAGCGACCGGCGAAGGGTAGACACAACCATACTCAATCCTTCTGTTACTTCCCCCAGTACCTGACTTGGCACCCCCTGGTCCCTCAGCGCGGCCCCTCTGCAAGCCGCCAGCGGCGGTCCGTAAAATGTTGCGGTGTGACGAAACCATGACCATCGACGGCGAAAGGCTGGCGACGAGAGGGTGATTCCGAGTCTATGTCGCGGCGAAAACAAGGCGATGGCCCGACCATTGTCGCGTGTCGCGCGAATCGTCATCATGTAACACGTGACACGGGAGGAGCTGACGATGCCCCACGCAACGGCGAAAGACGGCGTTCGCCTCTATTTCGAAGAGGTCGGCGCCGGCACGCCGCTCCTCTTCCTGCACGAGTTCGCCGCCGACCACACCAACTGGGAGCCGCAGCTGCGCTACTTCGCGCGGCGCCACCGCTGCATCGCCTACGCCGCGCGCGGCTACACGCCCTCGGACGTGCCGGCCGCGCCCGACGTCTACAGCTACGTGCACTTCTACACCGACGCGCTGGCGGTGCTGGACCATCTCGGCATCGCCAGCGCCCATTTCGTCGGCCTGTCGATGGGCTCCTATTCCTCGCTGCAGGTGGCGCTGAACGCGCCCGGGCGCATCCACTCGATGGTGCTGGCCGGGGTCGGCTCCGGCTCCGACCTCACGCTGCTCGACGCTTTCCGCGCCCAGTGCCGCGCCACCGCCGAGCAGTTCGAGACCCTGGGCTCAGCCGAGACCGCCAAGGTCACGCGCGAGGCGCCCGGCCGCATTCCCTTCCTGGTCAAGGACCCGCGCGGCCACGCCGACTTCTACGCCGCCCTCGCCCGCCACGACGCAACAGGCTCGGCCAACACCATGCGCGGTTTCCAGGGTGGCCGGCCTTCGATCTTTACAATGACCGACGCCATCCGCGGCGTGCCGACGCCGGCCCTCATCATCTGCGGCGACGAGGACGACGCCTGCATCGCGCCGAGCCTGTTCCTCAAGCAGCATCTGGCGGCCTCGGGCCTGACCTTCTTCCCCAAGTCCGGCCACGTGCTGAACCTGGAGGAGCCGGCGCTGTTCAACGAAGCGGTCGAGCGCTTCATCGCACTGGTCGAGGCCGGGCGATGGGGGCCGCGGGATCCGCGGTCGATGGCGGGATAGTTGCGCAGCCGCAGCGTTCCGGCTCTGCTCGACACGCAAGGCGCAGCGGGCCAGGCTGCTTCGAGCCGGCTTTGCCCGTTCCAGCGACGATCACGTCCAGCATGAATCGGACCCTGCCGTGACGATCAGGCCAAGCGCGCGCGGCGCCGCGATCCAGTGTTGCGAGATGGCAGTGGGATCGCCCGAGAGGCCACGGCGCACTGGATGCCAGCCTGCGCGGGCATGACAGCTGAGGCTATTGCCACCTCCTCCGTCATCGCGAGCGCCAGCGAAGCGATCCAGGGCTACGCAGACAAGCTACCGTCGTGGCCCTGGATTGCTTCGTCGCTTGCGCTCCTCGCAATGACGGCCTGTTCGAGCAAGCCCTGCCAATGTCGCGACGGACTCGCCTACTCGCCGATGATCTTGATCAGCACGCGCTTGCGCCGACCGCCGTCGAACTCGCCGTAGAAGATCTGTTCCCACGGACCGAAGTCCAGCCTGCCTTGCGTGATCGCGACCACGACCTCGCGGCCCATGATCTGGCGCTTCATGTGGGCGTCGGCATTGTCCTCGCCGGTCCGATTGTGCCGATAGCCCGCCACCGGCTCGTGCGGCGCCAGCTTCTCCAGCCATTGCTCGTAGTCGAAATGCAGCCCGCTCTCGTCGTCATTGATGAAGACCGACGCGGTGATATGCATGGCGTTGACCAGCACGAGTCCCTCGCGCACCCCGCTCTCCTTCAGCGCCGCCTCGACATCATCCGTGATGTTGATGAAGGCGCGACGGCCGGGTGTCTGGAACCAAAGTTCCTTGCGGAACGATCTCATCGGAACAATCCCGTGCTTCATCACCATGGCCAGAGGATACCGCAACGCGCGTGTCCGTCCTCGAGTGTGCCGTAGCTCACAGCGTGCGGTTCCGGCTGCGCGCAGACTGGACCCGATGGAGTGCATACTGCAAGCCCAGCCGGCCCGGTGTCGCTTCGTCCTACAATCCAAGATTGAACCGAACGTTGCTCGGACAGACTTAACTGCATTGCCGATCTCATTTCGACGATGACAACGACAGCGTGGCGGCTCGCCCTTCGGCGACGACTGTGCAGACCTGATCCGGCTGCAGCCGCTCATTCTCATCGCACGAGAAGCTCGACTTCTGCAGGCTGACGCCGATCGCAGCGAGTCGCCATTCAGAGGAGAGAGACAATGAGTCTGCTGCGTATCAATCTCTTTGGCGGTCTTGAAATCAAACGCGTCTCCGGCGAGCAGGTCGTCATCCCAAGCCGCAAGGCTGCAACACTCCTGGGCTATCTCGCCCTTACCTCTCCGCACGGCATTTCACGCAGCAAGCTTGCCGCACTCCTGTGGGAAGGCCGCTTCGGCGACAACGCGCGCGCAAACCTTCGCCAGGCCCTGTTGACGCTGCGCCGGGTGCTGCCGCAATGCGCCGACGTCATTTCGGCGGAACGGGACGACATCCGCATCCATCCGAACGCCGTCAGCACCGACGTGCAGGAGTTCGAGTTGCTGCTGCAGCTCGGCGATCTGGAAACCATGGCCCGCGCCGCCGCGCTGTTCCGGGGCGAGTTGCTCGACGGCATCAGCTCGACGTCCTGCGCGTTCGAGGCATGGCTCTCCGCCGAGCGTCAACGACTGAAGACGCGAGCGATACGGGCCATCGCGGGCCTGCTGGACGTCGGCGGCCCGGAACATGTGGAGATCGCCAAGACATTCTCGTTGCGCGTGCTGGCCGCCGATCCGCTGCAGGAGGACGTCCACCGCACCCTGATGCGCTGCTACGCACAGCAGGGTCGCCGCGCCGACGCCCTGCGTCAATATGACTTCTGCCGCACCGTGCTGCGAAAGCAGGTCGGCGCCACGCCGGAGAGCGAAACCGAAACCCTGCAGCGCGAAATCAGGCGCATGCTTCGCGTCTGACGATCCGCGCGACCCTTGCTCCATGCGTGCCTCACATGATCGATTTTGACGGCACTTTCACGCCCCGCTTGACACTTGCATCACGGCCACACGCGCAACATCGCCCTCGATCGACGTCGCGCAGCAACTACTCCTGATGAGGTCAAGCGGCGCGTCGCTCAGAGGTCAGATAACGAGCGAGGAGGCTCAACATGAGTGGCATGCAGCAATCGACTGAGGACTTTGGTCAACTGAATCCCGAAGGGATCTTCGGCTCCGTCCTCGGCAGGTTCGCCGGACAAGCGATCGGACGCCTGATCGGCGGCAAGACCGGCCGGGACTTCGGCGGCGCCATCGGCGGAATCGCGGGCGGGTTCGCGCCGTTCTCCGTCGGCCCCGGCACCGAGCAGCCGTCGGAGATGGAGTTGCAGGGCTTCTGGAGCGTGCTCAAGAAGATCGGACAGGGCGTCCAGACCGGCCTCAATGTCGGCCACAACCTCGGCATCTTCAGCACCGATCCGCAGGCCGCCGCCGCGGCGCAGCCGACCGACATGGAGCTGCAGGGCTTCTGGAGCGTGCTCAAGAAGATCGGCCGGGGCGCCCAGACCGGCCTCAACGTCGGCCACAACCTCGGCATCTTCAGCGTCGGTCCGCAAGCCGCCACCGGCGCGGCACAGCCGACCGACATGGAGCTGCAGGGCTTCTGGAGCGTGCTCAAGAAGATCGGACAGGGCGTCCAGACCGGCATCAATGTCGGCCACAACCTCGGCATCTTCAGCACCGGTCCGCAAGCCGCCACCGCCGCGGCGCAGCCGACCGACATGGAGCTGCAGGGCTTCTGGAGCGTGCTCAAGAAGATCGGACAGGGCGTCCAGACCGGCCTCGACGTCGGGCACAATCTCGGCATCTTCAGCGCCGGCCAGCCGGGCCAGCAGGCGGCGGCCGCGCAGCCCACCGACATGGAGCTGCAGGGCTTCTGGAGCGTGCTCAAGAAGATCGGCCAGGGCGTCCAGACCGGCCTCGACGTCGGGCACAATCTCGGCATCTTCAGCGCCGGCCAGCCGGGCCAGCAGGCCGCGGCCGCGCAGCCCACCGACATGGAGCTGCAGAGCTTCTGGAGCGTGCTCAAGAAGATCGGCCAGGGCGTCCAGACCGGCCTCGACGTCGGCCACAATCTCGGCATCTTCAGCGCCGGCCAGCCGGGCCAGCAGGCCGCGGCGCAGCCGACCGACATGGAGCTGCAGGGCTTCTGGAGCGTGCTCAAGAAGATCGGACAGGGCGCGCAGACCGGCCTCAACATCGGGCACACGCTCGGCATCTTCAGCACCGGCCAGCCCGCCGGCACGATGCACTAGGACGGCCGATTGGAAGCAACGACCCGCGACATCGCAACGCGGGTCCAAGAGAGTGAAGCGGTGGGCGCACGAAAAGTCCGCCCACCGCCGACCTGACATGGAGGGAACGACGCATGGCGGATCCGAACTCAGAACAGGAATTCATCGTGCAAGGCGAGCCGGTCAAGTCCGGCCAGCTCGCTGATCACTTGAGCCGCGAGCCCAGCGTGAAACGCGTCGGTCAGGTCGCACCTGACGTCGTCATCCTGTCGATGACGAAGAGCCAGGCCGATCGCCTCCGATCGACTTTCAGCACGATCGTGGTGGAGCCGAACGCTCCGCTGAAACCCTTTGGCGCCGGCTGACTTCAGCGGCGCCTCCCGACGATGTCACGAGCGAGGATGAAGGAGCCCGCAAATGGCCGCACGAAGCAAGCCTGAAATCTCGGATCAGAAGGATGCGGCCGGCACGGCCGTCAACGGCACCGGAGCACAACCCGGAGCGGCGCAGCCGTCAGCCGAGGCCGCTGCCGCACCGCAGGCCGCAGCACGGGTGACCGCCGCATCAGCCCCAGCCGCACAAGGGACCAGCCGCAGCGACGGCGGCACGGCGGCGCCAGCAACGGGTCAACCCGGCGCAACGATCTCGCAACGGCGGGCGCAGTACATCCTGGCACCGCGCCAGCAGATGGGGCTTGGGACCTTCAGCGCCGACTTCATCGTCCAGCAACTGACAAACAGCCCCGACATCGACGTGGTGAAGACAATTCAGCCGCCGCGCCTGCTCGGATTTCAGAGCGCCGACCCAGGACAAGCACCGCTCGGCCCGATGGTGCTGGCCCGAATGACGCCCGACAAGGCCGAATTGCTGAAGGCCCAGGCCGGAGCACGGCTCGCGGTCGAGCGCGATGCGCCGCTTACCTACTTGCTCGATCCGACCGTCCCCCAGGTGCCGGCGCCGCACCAGCTTCCCAATCCCGGCGTTCTCATTCCCTTGGCCGACGGGTTCTCGACGACGATCGAAGTGGTCGGCGAGAGCGGCCCGCTGCCGGAGGTGGAAGTGTACGTGTTCGGCAGCGTGTGGCCGGTTCAGGGCGTCACCGACGCCAGCGGCCGCGTCACGCTCAAGATTCAGGGCGAGACGCCCGACACCATCCGCTCGATCCTGATCAAGCCGCGGGTCGATTACTGGACCTTCTGGCTCGATCGTCCGCAACTGACCCCCGACAGCGTGAACCGCATCGCCGCGAAGACGCTCGGCGCCTATCTGCGCGGATTTCCCGGCCAGCAATTGCTGGGTTGGGGCCAGCGCGCGATGGGCCTCGATCGCCTGCCCCTCGCCTATAACGGCGCGGGAGTAAAGATTGCGGTGATCGATTCCGGCGCCGCGCCGACGCATCGCAATCTGCACGGCGTCACGATCGGCAAGAGCATCGTCGGCAATGATCCCGCGAGTTGGACCGTCGATACCATCGGTCACGGCTCGCACTGCGCCGGGATCATCGCCGGCGGACCGATCGGCTCCGGCGGAGGCATTCGCGGCTTCGCTCCGGCGGCCGAAATCCATGTCTGCCGGATCTTCCCGGGCGGCCGGTTCAGCGATCTCGTCTCGGCGCTCGACTACTGCATGGAGAATGGCATCGACGTCGCCAACATGAGTCTGGGCGGCGGCGAGCCGTCGCAGATCATCGAGGAGCGGATCTTGCGGGCCAAGCAGATGGGCCTCGCCTGTATCGTCGCCGCGGGAAATTCGTCGGGGCCGGTCCAGTTTCCGGGCTCGACGCCGCATTGCCTTGCGGTCGCCGCGATGGGCAAATGGGGCGAGTTTCCCGAGGACAGCTTCCACGCCCAGCAGGGGTTGGACGGCTTCCGGAGCGCCGACGGATATTTTCCGGCGAAGTTCAGTTGCTTCGGGCCGGAGATCGACGTCTGCGCGCCGGGCGTCGGCATCGTGTCCTCGCTGCCGGCGGATGGCTTCGGCGCCTGGGACGGCACCTCGATGGCGACGCCGCACGTCACCGGTCTCGCCGCGCTCGTGCTGGCGCATCATCCCGACTTCAAGGGCCAGTTCGCGACGCGCGACGCGCGGCGTGTCGAGCGGCTGTTCCAGATCCTGAAGGAGACATCGACGCCGCTGCAGTTCGGCGATCCCAACCGTTCGGGAGCCGGACTGCCGAACGCGATGCGCGCACTCGGCCTGGAAGCGGGCGTGGCCTCCGCGCCCACGGCCGATCCCTCGCTCGACGTTCTCCGTCGCCTGCTGGGACTGGCGCGCGGCGAGGCGCAGAGCGGCGCGACGTCTCCGACGCTGGTGCCACAGGCCCCCAATGGCAAGCTCAACGGAGCCGGTTCGGTTGCCAGGGGTCCGGCAACGACGACCAGCGAGTGGTCCAGCCCGGCGGTCGGTGATCCCAGTCCGGCGCAGATCCGCGACATCATGCACAAGGTCGGCTTGTTGTAGATCACGGGGCAAGCCGTAGGAACGGCATCAGACGTTGCACGACGGGCAATTTGCGCATGAGCCTCATGCACGGACTGCCCGTCGTGTTAGTTTGTCGCACGATCGCGACTTGCGTCGTCGGCCAAATCAAGCGCAGATTTCCGCCCGTCCCGCCTCACTGCAAGAGGGGCGTATCGCGGTCGTCACGAACGCTGAGGTGGGATGCGGTGGGCGTGTCGGATTGCGCGTGGGGCTTCCTCGCGCGGACGAGCAATTCCGGCACGCACGGTCAAGTCGCGCGGTCCTGATACCCCGATGCTGGTATCCAGCGCGATGCGCGCAAGCGCATTGCGCGACACGGTGGCCAAAAAGCCCGGCGCACCGAGGAGAATGCGAAGCAGCCGTTCAACCATCGCGCAGGGAAGGCCGGGTGTTCCGGCTCGTACCTGTGGTTCCTGCCGCCTGCATTTTTTCCGCAGGCGGGCCATGGGTGCGGCCAGCATCCGGCCTTCCCTGCGCCTCTTCGTTGTCGGAGGCGATGCATGACGCATAGCTCGGGCGTAGATGCGCCGCGAGAACGAGCGGTTTTGTCTGAACTAACTCTGCTCTTTGACGTGCCTCAACAGCTCCGCTCTTTGAAAAGTGAAATCAACCAACCCCAAGCTCGTCATGGCCGGGCTTGTCCCGGCCATCCACGTCCCTCCTCGTGCGAGTTCTATGTCGCGATCGTGTCGTAGAGATCGTCCCAGTCGGGATTGCTCGCAATGATCAGTCCGACCTTCCAGGCACGCGACCAATGCTTGATGTTGTGCTCGCGCTGGATCGCGCTCTGAATATCGTCGAAGACTTCGAAGTAAACGAGCCTCGTCAAGCCATATCGCTCGGTGAAGCCGTCAACCAAGCCGGATCGATGCTGAACGACACGGCGCACGAGATCGCTGGTCACGCCGACATAGAGCGTACCATTCGGACGATTGGTCATGAAGTAAATGTAGCCACCCGCCATCGTACCATGCAAGACGTGGATGGCCGGGACAAGCCCGGCCATGACGGGTGGAAAGAGCCGACAACAAACTCGCAGCACGGCCGGCTTCGTACCTACCGCCCCTTCTCCGCCCTGCTCAGAAGAAACACCCCCTGCTCGCCGAACATGTTCCAGAACCACCAGGGCATGGCGACACGCAAGGGGCGGCCGTAACTATCAAGTGCGACGGCGCGCTCCATCTTGACGCCGATCTCGTCGCAGAGCTGCACGAAGTCCTTGATGGTGCAGAAATGGATGTTCGGCGTGTCGTACCAGGTGAAAGGCAGATTGTCGGTGCGCGGCATGTGGCCGCCGACCAGCAGCTGCAGCCGCAGCCGCCAGAAGCCGAAATTCGGGAAGGTGACGATGGCACGGCGGCCGATACGCAGGAGATTTTCCAGCACCGTCTTGGGCCGCCGCGTCGCTTGCAGGGTCTGCGACAGGACCACGTAGTCGAACGCATCGTCGGGATAATCGACGAGATCGGTGTCGGCATCGCCCTGCACCACCGCGAGGCCCTTGGCGACACAATGGTTGACGCCCTCGCGCGACAGCTCGATGCCGCGGCCGTCGATGCCGCGGCTCTCGAGCAGCTGCAGCAGGTCACCGTCGCCGCAGCCGATGTCGAGCACCTTGGAGCCGCTCTCGACCATGCCGGCGATCAGGAGATGATCGGGCCGATAGGCCAGCACCTCGCCGCCGGAGAATCCGTTCAGCGGCAGCACACCCTGCATGCTCATGTCTCAGCCTCCCGTCGCGACCTTGAGGCCGCGCGCCTTGCCGGCGGAATCGAGAAAAGCGCTGGCGATCTCGAAGAACTCGGGGACGTCGAGCAGGAACGCGTCGTGCCCCCTGTCGGTCTCGATCTCGGCAAACGACACGCGCGCGCTGGACGCGTTGAGCGCATGCACCAGCGCCCGCGACTCCGAAGTCGGAAACAGCCAGTCGCTGGTGAAGGACACCACGCAAAAGCGCGTCTTGATCCCGCGGAACGCCGCCGCCAGCACGCCATCGTGGTCGCCGGCGATGTCGAAATAGTCCATCGCCCGCGTCAGATAGAGATAGGAGTTGGCGTCGAAGCGCTCGACGAAGGACGAGCCCTGATAGCGCAGATAGCTCTCGACCTGGAAGTCGGCATCGAACGAGAACGTCGGCAGCTCGCGGTCCTGCATGCGACGGCCGAACTTGCGATGCAGCGCCGCGTCCGACAGATAGGTGATGTGCGCGGCCATCCGCGCCACCGCGAGCCCGCGATGCGGATGGACGCCCTTGTCGCCGTAGCGTCCGTGGTCCCAATCCGGATCGGCCATGACGGCCTGGCGGCCGAGCTCGTGGAAGGCGATGTTCTGCGCCGAGTGCCGCGTGGCACAGGCGATCGCGAGCGTGGCGAACACGCGGTGCGGATAGGCCACCGTCCATTGCAGCGCCTGCATGCCGCCCATCGATCCGCCGACCACGGCGAACAAAGTGTCGATGCCGAGATGGTCGATCAGCATCGCCTGCGCCCGCACCATGTCGGGGATGGTGATGATCGGAAAATCGAGCCCCCAGACCTTGCCGGTCGCCGGGTTCAGCGACGCCGGCCCGGTCGAGCCCATGCAGCCGCCAATCACGTTCGAGCAGATGATGAAATAGCGGCTGGGATCGAGCGGACGGCCGGGGCCGACCAGCGTCTCCCACCAGCCCGGCTTGCCGGTGACCGGATGACGGTTGGCGACGTGCTGGTCGCCGGTCAGCGCGTGGCAGACCAGGACCGCGTTCGACTTGTCGGCGTTGAGCTCGCCATAGGTCTGGTAGGCGATCTGGAACGGCGACAGGTCGACGCCGCAATCGAGCCTGAGCGGCTTGTCGGCACCGAACTGCGCGACCAGCGAGCTCGGATGATCGACCTCGTGCGAGCGCTCTTCGGGCGCAATCGTGCGCAGCGCGGAGGTGGGTTTCGGCGTCAGGCCTGTCATGTCTCTCACCCCGGCCATCCGGCAAGGGCTCCCGAACCACGTGACACATCAGGCCATGAAAAACCCGGCCTGAACTGGGGTTCGGCCGGGATCGATAACGTCCCCGGCCTGTTTAGCGAGTTTTTTAACGTGGCTGCAAGCCGGCCGGCTCAAATGACCACGGAACAGGCAGAAACTAGTCCCGCGGGCGCTCCGCGTCAAGGCAAGCTGGGGTTGACCCGCCGGTCGGGCGCCCCTTGGCTACAGGTCAGCCAAGCCTAGGCGGCACAAGGTAAACTTGCTGTTGCGCACGTCCCCCGCATCGGAGAGAACGGCATCCGTTCCAGTCCGCCGCGCGTTGACCCGCGGCCTGCGAAGAGTGACCCTGCCCATGTCGACCCCGCCGCCAGCCCCTCCCTCGCTCGCCGATTTGCGCAAGGAGATCGACGCGATCGACGAGCAGGTCCATCAGCTCCTGATGAACAGGGCCGACATCATCGACCGGCTGATCAAGGTCAAGAAGACCCAAGAGGTCGGCTCGGCGTTCCGCCCGGCGCGAGAGGCCGACATGATGCGGCGCCTGGTGCAGCGCCATCGCGGCATCCTGCCGCTCGACACCGTCGAGGGCATCTGGCGCGTGATCGTCTCGACGTTCACTTACGTGCAGGCGCCGTTCTCGGTTCACGCCGACGTGTCGGTCGGCGAATCCGCGATGCGCGATTCCGCCAGGTTCCATTTCGGCTTCGTGGTGCCTTATGTCGCCCATTTCAGCGCCCAGGCCGCCGTCGAAGCCGTGGCGCGCTCGAAGGGCGATCTCGCGCTGGTGTCGACGACCTCGGGGCATACGCCGTGGTGGATCACGCTGGAGCCCGCGGGCGCGCCGAAGATCATCGCGCGGATGCCGTTTATCGAGCGGGCCGACCATCCGGCGGCGCTGCCGGTGTTCGCGATCTCGCGCGTCGCGGACGACGCGCTGGTGCTGGAGGTCGAGACCTGGAGCATCCGCGTCTCCGGCTGGAATGCGCAGGTGTCCCGCGCGCTGTCGCCGCTCGCCGACGTCATCGCGGTGCCCGATACCGCCTTCGACGGCGCCGCGCTGTTGGTGTCGATCGAGTCGCCGTCGAACCTCGACAAGATCAAGGCTGCCCTGATCGCGGCGGGCGCCTCGGTGCGCTCGACGGCCCTCGTCGGCGGCCATGCGAAACGCTATACGGTTCCCAGCTGAGACGCCCCGCGCCAGTGATGATTTTCCGGAGTTGACGATGAACCGCCCCGTGCCGAATCCCGGCATCCTCGACATTGCGCCCTACACGCCGGGCAAGAGCCCGAAGCCCGAGCCGGGCCGCAAGGTGTTCAAGCTGTCGGCGAACGAGACTCCGTTCGGTCCTTCACCCAAGGCGATCGACGCCTTCAAGAGCGCGGCCACGCATCTGGAGGATTATCCGGAAGGCACCTCGCGGGTGCTGCGCGAGGCGATCGGCCGCACCTATGGCCTCGATCCCGGCCGCATCGTCTGCGGCGCCGGCTCCGACGAGATCCTGAATCTGCTGGCACACACCTTTCTCGGGCAAGGCGACGAGGCGATCTCCACCGCGCACGGCTTCCTGGTCTATCCGATCGCGACCATGGCCTGCGGCGCCAAGAACGTGGTTGCCGCGGAGACGGAATATCGGACCGACGTCGATGTGATCCTCAGCGCGGTGACGCCGCGCACCAAGCTGGTCTGGCTCGCCAACCCGAACAACCCGACCGGCACCTACATCCCGTTCGACGAGGTCAAGCGGCTGCGCGCCGGCCTTCCCTCGCATGTCGTGCTGGTGCTCGACGCCGCCTATGCCGACTACGTCTCGCGCAACGATTATGAGTTCGGGATCGAGCTGGTCGCCACGACCGAGAACACCGTCGTCACCCACACCTTTTCCAAGATCCACGGCCTCGCAGCGCTCCGCGTCGGCTGGATGTTCGGCCCGGCGCACATCGTCGATGCCATCAACCGCATCCGCGGGCCGTTCAACGTCTCCTCGCCCGCGATGCTCGCTGCGGTCGCCGCGATCGAGGACACCGCGCATCAGCAGATGTCGAAGGCACACACCGAGACCTGGCGCAACTGGCTCACTGAGGAGATCGGCAAGCTCGGGCTGAAAGTGACGCCGAGCGTCACCAACTTCATCCTGATCCACTTCCCGACCGACAAGGGCCGCACCGCGGTCGAGGCCGACGAATTCCTGACACGGCGCGGCCTCGTGCTGCGCGCTCTCGCCAACTACAAGTTGCCGAATGCGTTGCGCATGACGATCGGCACCGAGGAGGCCAATCGTCTGGTCGTCGAGGCTCTCAGCGAATTCATGAGGACGAAGTGAGCGTCGCGGGACGGTTCGAACGCATCGCGCTGATCGGCTTCGGCCTGATCGGCGGCTCGATCGCGCGCGCGGCGCGACTGCAAGGCATGGCCGGCGAAATCGTCACCACGGCGCGTTCGGACAAGACCCGCGCCCGCGTGACCGAGCTCGGCATCGTCGACCGCGTCGTTGCGAGCAATGCCGAGGCGGTCAAGGATGCCGACCTCGTCATCCTCTGCATTCCCGTCGGCGCGTGCGGTCCCGTGGCCGAAGAGATCGCGCCGCATCTGAAGCCCGGCGCCATCGTCTCCGACGTCGGTTCCGTGAAGGGCGCCATCGTTCGCGACATGGCGCCGCACCTGCCGGCGCATGTTCATTTCGTACCGGCGCATCCGGTCGCCGGCACCGAGAATTCGGGACCGGACTCTGGCTTCGCCGAGCTGTTCATCAACCGCTGGTGCATCCTGACGCCACCCGACGGTGTAGATGCCGACGCGATCGATCGTCTCCGCGCGTTCTGGGCCGCGCTTGGCGCCAAGGTCGAGATCATGACGCCGGATCATCATGACCGCGTGCTCGCGATCACCAGCCATCTGCCGCATCTGATCGCCTACACCATCGTCGGCACCGCCGACGAGCTGGCGCAGGTGACCGAGTCCGAGGTGATCAAGTTCTCCGCCGGCGGCTTTCGCGATTTCACCCGCATCGCCGCCTCCGACCCGACGATGTGGCGCGACATCTTCCTGAGCAACAAGGATGCGGTGCTCGACATGCTCGGCACCTTCACCGAGGACCTCTCCAAGCTGACGCGGGCGATCCGCCGCGGCGACGGCGAAGCGCTGTTCGATCACTTCACCCGCACCCGCGCGATCCGCCGCGGCATCGTCGATATCGGCCAGGATTCGGCGGCGCCGGACTTCGGCCGGCCGCTGCCGCAGTTGAAGAAGCCCTGAAGGCTTCAGAACAGCGGCGGGACGCGGGCGACCTTGAACGGACCGAGCACGACGACGCCATCGGAGAAGCGCAACGGGAAGGTCCGCGCCTTGCGCCCTTCGAGGGTGGCCTCCTTGCCGAGCGCATTGATACCGAGCGCGACGCCGACATTGGCGTTCTGCTTGACAACCTTGCCGAGGCCGGGAATCGCGCGGTCGAGCGCACCGAGCAGGTTGTTGACGTCCTGCGACTTCACACCCGGCGCTACGCGATCGAGCGTCCCCTGCGGCACGCCGTTTTCGAGCATCTTGTCGAGGCCGAGCGCCGGGATGACCTTTTCGATCCCCGCGACCGTCATCTGCACTTCGCCATCGATGCCGCCATTGGCGGTCAGGCTGAGCGTGCCCGACGCGACGGCCAGCAGCTCGCCCTGCTGGATGCGCGACTGGACGATCTCGACATGACCGCCCGCCGCCTGGATCTCGCGAAACCGCTCCGGCCAGGGTTTGGGCCTGAAGTCCTTGAGACCCGTGACGCGGGCCTGGACGTCGGTATTGAACGGTTCGGCAAGCAGAGGATGGCTGCCTTGGATGCTGCCGTTCGCGATCTGCAACGCAGTCTCCAGCACCGGATGGTCGGACGGCGAGCCCTCGGCAACACGGCCGTGCAATTCGGCATGATCGGCGCGCGCGGCGGGCACGGCAGTGTTGCCCTCGATGCGGTCGATGGTCGGTTGTTCGAACACGAGGTCGGCGCGCTGCGGCGGCCCTGGCAGACCGCGGACACTGGCCTCACCGACGCGCCAGTTCACGGAGAACGAGGCCGGTCCGCGACCGTCGGCGATCATGGCGGGTCCCTTGAACTCCGCGATGAGCCGCTTCGGGTCCCACACCTGGGCGACGACGAGGATCTCGTCGAGCTTGGCATTCATCAAAGGCGTGCCGGCGGCCTGCGAGAACAGGGCCACGCTCGGATCGGAACAGCGGACCTCGAGCCGGAACGGAAAGCCGGCGACCGAGCGCTTCGCGCAGTCATAGACGCGCCCCGACTTCGCCTCGCGCGCACGCCAGGCATCGGCCTGGACATCGACCTGCGAAGCGGCGAAGAACCAGAATGCGCTCCAAGCGATTGCGGCGATCAGGAGCAGGACGGGGGCAATGAAAAGCCCCCAGAGCGGGCGCCTGCGGCGCGCTTGTGGCAAACGAGACATGCAGGACACCCTTTGGGCAGCAATTTTGGCAATTCGGCGATCACGGATTGTGTATCTAGATTAACAATTCGCGAGCACCACACTTAGGCCTCCGCATTGATGTCCGCAATGACCCTCTCCGAACGCGACCTTCCCCACGGCGACCTCTGGGTCTTCGGCTACGGCTCGCTGATGTGGCGACCCGGATTCGTCTTTCTCGAGCAGGTGCCGGCGCGGTTGATCGGCGAGCATCGCGCGCTCTGTGTGTATTCGTTCGTCCACCGCGGAACGCCGGAGAAGCCCGGCCTCGTGCTCGGTCTCGATCGCGGCGGCGCGTGTCGCGGCGTTGCGTTTCGGGTGGCAGCAGACAAGCGCGACGAGACCATCGCCTATTTGCGGGCGCGTGAGCAGGTGACCTCGGTGTATCGCGAAGTGACGCGCTCGGTATGGCTGGAGAACGACGCCCGCGAGCGGGTGAGCGCGCTGGTCTACGTGGTCGATCGCGGCCATGTGCAATATGCCGGCCGGCTGTCGCCGCAGGAACAGTTGCGCCATGTGCGTCAGGGTCACGGCCAGTCCGGCGCCAATCGCGACTACGTGATCTCGACCGTGAAGGCGATCGAGGCGCAGGGCTTTCGCGACACGCAGTTGCATCGGCTGGCAACGATGCTGCACGATGACGGCCACTCGCTGCATCCGGCGCCGGAAGGTGCGCCACCATAGCGTCAAGCTTTCACCGCCGCCGCTATGCGGCCGAACAGCCGGGCCTGCTCGGCCTGCCCTGCGGCGACCAGCCGATTGGTGGCCTCCTCGATCACGCTTTGGATCCGTTGCATGAATTCATCGCGTGGCAGGCCCGGCGGCAGCGGATCAAGAAACTCCACCACAAGCGTGCCCGGATAGCGCAGGAATGTGCGACGCGGCCAGAACAGCCCTGAGTTCAGCGCCACCGGCAGGCACGGCACGCCGCAATCCGTGTAGATCAAGCCGACCCCGCCCTTGTAGTCCGGCGGTGCGCCCGCCGGGCGCCGCGTGCCTTCCGGAAAAATCACAAACTGACGGCCGTGCTTCACCTCCTCCGCCGCCCGCCGCATCACCTGCTTCAACGCGCGGGCGCCGGAGCTGCGGTCGATCGCGATCATGTCCGCCTTGACCAGATATTGTCCGAACAAGGGAATCCGCAGCAGCTCGCGTTTGAGAACGAAGAACGGCGCATCGAAGAAATGCAGCAGCGAGATCGTCTCCCACATCGACTGATGCTTGGCGGCGACGATAAGCGGCCCCTTCGGGATCTTTTCGACGCCGCGATATTCGACGCGGATGTTGCAGACGACGCGCATCAACACGATGTTGCTCTGCGCCCACCAATTGGCGACGCGCAGCAGCGCCTTGCGGGGCATCGCCAGGGTCGGCAACGCGATCAGCGCCCAGAGCACGAAGTTCGGGTAGAACAGGATGTTGAACAGCAGCGAACGCAGGAAGATCGAGACCATCAGAAACCCAGTTCAATTGGCTTGCGCCGTCGTCGGTCGGCGCGACACCGAGCCGGTTGGCGGATCGACCTCGGGCGCGAGATCGAGGCCGAGATCGGCCAGCCGCAGCCGCATCTCGGCGGCGACAAATTTGGCATATTCGGACAGCAGAAGTCGCAGCGTCGGCGCGCTGGTCCACCACGGCTCATCACGCCATTTCTCGCCGACGACGGCATACGGAATGAGATCCATGCTCGGCATCGCATGCGACAGTTCGACGATGGCCCGCGGCATGTGATAGTTCGACGTCACCACGATCAGCGACTTGAAGCCGCGCTCGCTGGCCCACCGCCGCGTCTGCGCGGCGTTGCTGCGGGTGTTGATCGCCGAATAATCCAGATCGACGCAGCAGTTGATGAATGATCGCGCCTCGGGCAGCGACCTGGTGATGTTGCTGGCCTCGTTGGTCGGGTGCACGCCGGAGATCAGCAGCCGCCGGCCATAGCCTCCCGCCAGGAGTTCCACCGCGTCCGACACGCGCGACGAGCCGCCGGTCAGGACCACGATTCCGTCCGCCTTGCGCTCGGGCTGGATCTCGGCACCGCGCAATTGCGAGAGGAAGCCGACGAAACCGACCGCCGCGACGAAGAAGCCGAGCCCGAGCGTCGCCACGGCGCCCGCGAGCGTCCGCCACACCGCCACGGTGAGCGGCAGCTTTCGCCTGCTATGGTCGGTCTCCGGCTCCATGCAACGCCTGGCTTGTCCTTGCCTGCCTGCGCGCGGCGCCATGCCGTCGCGCGATCCCGTCGTTCAAGTCCGGGAACGCAGACAGGTTTCGCCGGCCTCCCGATCACGTTCGCTCGCCGCCGATCCTGGCGCGCAACCTCCGCCGTGTTCGTGACCCAGCTCACCCCGTCCTGCCTCACCCCGGCGCAGACGATTTTAGGCGGTTTTCGGGCCAAGTGAAATCCGCAACGAGACGGCTGGGGATAGAAGCCGCCATCAGTCGATGCTCGCCAGCGTCGTGAACAGGGTCCGGCGTGCGGCCCAGCCGGTCACCGCGGCGATCACGATGGCCTGCAGCGCGATCGCGACATAGCCAAGCGGGCGCAGCGAGAACGTCCCGAGCAATGCCGCAAACTGATCGCCGACGGGGGTGCCGGAGAACCAGTTGGCGATCGACTCCGAGAACCCGAATCCGAGCATCGCAAGGCCGCCGCCGATCACGCCCCCCTCCAGTCCGAGCTGCAAAAAGTGCCGCAGGAAGTGATTGGCGATGTAGCGGTCACCGGCGCCGACGAAATGCAGCACCTCGACGATCGGCCGGTTCGCGGCCATCGCGCCGCGGGTCGCGAACGACACCGAGATGATGGTGGCCGCGATCACCAGCACGAGAATGCCGAAGCCTGCAAACAGGGTTGCACCGGTCATCGAGCGCATGCGCTCGATCCAGGCGCGGTGGTCATCCACGCTGGCGGTCGGCGCAACCTGGGTCACGCGGGCGCGCAGGGCGTTGAGATCGAAGCTGGTGCCGGGCTGGACGCGTGCGATGATGACGCGGGGCACCGGAAGCTCATCGAACGACAAGCCGCTGCCGAGCCACGGCTCCAGCAGCTTGCTCGATTCCTCCTTCGTGAATGGCCGGACCTCCACGATTCCGGACTGCGCCCGCATCGCCTCCGTCACCAGGGCAATGTCGCGCTCGAGATCCCGGCCGGTCTTGGGGCGAACCTGAACCGTGATCTCGCTCGCCACCTCCGACTGCCACTCGGCCGCGGACTCGCTGACCAGCAGCACGCCGCCGGTCGTGATCGAGGCCAGGAAGGTCATGATCGCCACCACGGCGACCAGCGCACGGCCCGCGATCGAGGCGCGCGGCACGATCGGCGACACGATGCGGGCCTGCGCCGGCAGTTGCGGGCGGTCGTCGCCGAGATCGACCAGGAGGCCGCGATCGTCTACGCTACTCATAGATGTGCAATCGTCCCTGATGCAGCACCAGCCGGCGGGCCTCGTATTGGTCCATCAGCGTGATGTCATGGGTTGCGATGATCACCGCCGTGCCCGAGCGGTTCAGTTCGATGAACAGCCGCAGCAGGCGGCGGCCGAGCGTCGGATCGACGTTGCCGGTCGGCTCGTCCGCGAGCAGCAGCTGCGGCCGCGAGATCACGGCGCGCGCGATCGCCGCGCGCTGCTTCTCACCACCCGACAGGATCGGCGGCAGCGCATCCATGCGCTCGCCGAGGCCGACCCATTTCAGGAGGTCGATGACCTCCTTGCGATAGCTTGACTCGTCGCGGCCCATGACGCGAAACGGCAACGCCACGTTCTCATAGGTCGTCATGTGGTCGAGCAGCCGGAAGTCCTGCAGCACGATGCCGATGCGCTTGCGCAGATCGGCGATCTCTTCCTTGCTGAGCAGCGAGATGTCGTAGCCGAACAGATTGACCAGACCGCGGGTCGGCCGCAGCGACAGGAACAGCAGCTTCAGCAGCGAGGTCTTGCCGGCGCCCGACGGGCCGGTGAGAAACTGGAAGGAATGGGCAGGAATCTGGAAACTGAGGTCGCGGAGAATCTCCGGCCCCAATCCATAGCGCAGCCCAACATTTTCGAACCGAACCAAAGCGTCAGCTCCGTTCGACCGCGTGCGCGGCAGACCCGCACGCTCCAAGCTCAGCGGTACGATGGCCCGATTGAGCGCCCGTTATGGTTTCCGGTTCGTTAACGGTCGCCGTGTACCATTGGCGCGATTGAGTTCCGAAGTTCGTCGACATGGCGGTCCTTGTAGCACGAACTGTCGGAAACAAAGCGGCAATGGCCGTTGGAGAACAGGCGCGATGTTCATCGTTTGCCCTCATTGTACGACATCTTATGCCATCGACTTGGCAACCCTGGGTATGGCTGGCCGCAGCGTACGCTGTTCCCGTTGCAAGGAGGTCTGGCTGGCGCGACCGGAGGATGCGGTCGAGGCGCCCGCCCCCATGCCTGCCATGGCGGAGGCCGGCGCGTCGGCCGCGCCCCGTGACGCGGCCGACGAGTGGGAAGCCCTCGCGCGCCAGGAAGACGACGACGAACGGACGCCCGATGTGGAAAGTCCGCCGCTGGCTGCCGGCTGGCCCGAGGATGCCCTCGCCGAGCCCGACGACACAGCCGATGCCGAGCAGCCGGCGCAGGGCGGGGCTTCGCGCCTCGCCGGTCTCCGCAAGCTCATCAGGCGCCCGACGTTGCCGGATTTCCCAGGCAATAAGCTGTTGAACCTGCCGGTGCTGACGGCCGCCATGGCGGCGCTCACGATTGCGCTGGTGGTGTGGCGCGCCGACGTCGTCAGGCTGCTGCCGCAGACGGCGTCGTTCTACAAGCTGGTCGGGCTCGAGGTGAACCTGCGCGGCCTGAACTTCAAGGACCTGAAGGTGGCGACCGAAACCGTCGACGGCAAGCCGGTGCTGGTGATCGAGGGGACGATCGTCAGCCTGACGAAGAAATCGGTCGATCTGCCGCGGTTGCGTTTCAGCGTCCGTGACGCGCAGGGCACCGAGATCTACGCCTGGAACACGCTGCTCGATCAGACCGCGCTCAAGCCCGGCGAGCGCACGACGTTCAAGTCGCGGCTCGCCTCGCCCCCTCCCGAAGGCCGCAATATCGATATACGGTTCTTCAACCGGCGCGACCTCGCCGCCGGCAGTGCATGATGGTTCCGGTCTCGCGGCTCTCTCGCGGGGCCCACGACACGGAGACGAAACGACATGTCGCGCGTGCTGATCGCCGACGACGAAGATTCGATGCGGACCTTGGTCGCGCGCGCCATTGCCATGGATGGACATGAGATCGTGACGGCGCAGGACGGTGCCGAGGCGCTTGACATCCTGACGCGCGAGGCCGGCGCCTTCGACCTGCTGCTGACCGACATCCAGATGCCCATCATGGACGGCATCGCGCTGGCGCTGTCGGCAGCACGCGATTTTCCCGATTTGACCATCCTGCTGATGACGGGCTTTGCCCATCAGCGCGAGCGCGCGTCGAATCTCCGCGCGATCGCTCACGACGTCATCACCAAGCCGTTCTCGGTCGCCGATATCAGAACCGCGGTCGCCGACGCGCTGGCGTCGAAGGCTGCGAAGGCGTAGGCCGCGCTGCCAGAGCATCGTCGGCGACGCGACGTTCGGGCTACAGACACGCATTGCGGCGATCCTCGCTGTCCCTGCACGCCCGGCTGGCGTGCCTGCGCACGCAGGGACGACCCATAACCACCGTCGAGCGACGACAGTGGAGTGTGAGGCAGAGCGCGGAGAGTGCCGCTGGGCTCGCCCCCTGCGGAAAGATCGCTGAAGGAGTTGATCCTCTCTCCTCCGCCATTGCGAGCGCAGCGGAGCAATCCAGAATCCCTCTGCGGAGACAGTCTGGATTGCCTCGCTGCGCTCGCAATGACGCTGGGAGAGACATCTCGTTCGCCAACTCATAAATCATACGGGGCACGTGCGCCTGCATTCCCGCGGCACATCGTGCCCGAGGTCTGCCAATCGTCTCACCCTCGCAAAAGTCGGAGGGCGCAGGGAATGCCGGGTGAAGGCCTCACCCATGGCCCGCCTGCGGAAAAAAATGCAGGCGGCAGGTACCACAGGTTCAGCCGAACATCCGGCATTCCCTGCGCGACGGGCTTACGGCTGCTTCGCGATCTCCCCGGTGCGCCGGGCTTGTTGGCCACCGTCATCCGCGCGATGCGCAAATGCATCCTCGCGAACTTGACCTCAGCGTCGGGAGGCCAGGACCACGCGACTTGACCGTCCGCAAGAGCACGTTCGTCCGCACATCCGTCAGGACATGCTGCGAGTTCTCACGGCCATCGCATCCCCGCCTCGCGTGTCGTGACGATCGCGCGCAACGCCCCTCCGAAGTGAGGCGGGATGCGCGGAAACATCGTCCTGATTTGCCCGACGACACAAGGCCGCGAGAGTGCGGCAAACTGGCTCGACGGGCAGTTTGCGCAGAGCTGTCATGAGCGGATTGCCCGTCGTGCGTGTCAACACGCGCTCCGTGCCCAGTGTCGTCCCTGGCAAGTCCGGAAACGCGCGTTGACGGGCGCGGACCCGGAACCCACAGCGAGATTTTGATTGAGGCGCCCTCGACTCACACGCTGAGCGCGCGCATCTCGGCATAGAGATCGGATTTGCCCTCGAAGCCGATGCCCGGAAGATCCGGCATGGTGATGTGACCCTCGATGACCTTCACGCCGTCGGGGAAGCCGCCATAAGGCTGGAACAGGTCGGGATAGCTCTCATTGCCGCCGAGGCCGAGGCCGGCGGCGATGTTGAGCGACATCTGGTGGCCGCCATGCGGGATGCAGCGGGACGGCGACCAGCCGTAGGTCCTGAGCACGTCGAGCGTGCGCAGATATTCGCACAGGCCGTAGGACAGCGCGCAGTCGAACTGCAGCCAGTCGCGATCGGGACGCATGCCGCCATAGCGAATGAGGTTGCGCGCGTCCTGGTGGCTGAACAGGTTCTCGCCGGTGGCCATCGGGCCGGGATAGAAGTCAGCCAGCGTCGCCTGCAGGTGATAGTCGAGCGGATCGCCCGCCTCCTCGTACCAGAACAGCGGATAGTCGCGCAGCATCTTGGCGTAGGCGATCGCAGTCTCCAGGTCGAAGCGGCCATTGGCGTCGACGGCGAGCTGATGGCCGGGGCCGATCTCATCGAGCACGGCCTCGATGCGCTCACGGTCCTCATCGATCGGGGCGCCGCCGATCTTCATCTTCACGACATTGTAGCCACGCTCGAGATAGCCGCGCATCTCGCGGCGGAGCGCCGAGAGATCCTTGCCCGGATAGTAGTAGCCGCCGGCAGCGTAGACGAAGACGCGCGGTTCGGCCTTGCGGCCGTGCCGCTCCGCGAGCAGACGGAACAGCGCCTTGTCGGCGATCTTGGCGACCGCATCCCAGATCGCCATGTCGAGCGTGCCGACCGCGACCGAGCGCTCGCCGTGGCCGCCGGGCTTCTCGTTGATCATCATCGCCGCCCAGGCCTTGTCCGGATCGATGTTGTCCTTGCTGGCATCGAGCAACGATGTCGGGTCAGCTTCCAAGAGGCGCGCGCGAAAGCGCTCGCGGATCAAGCCGCCCTGGCCGTAGCGGCCGTTGGAATTGAAGCCGTAGCCGACGACGGGCCGTCCGTTGCGCTCGACATTGGTAATGACGGCGACGAGACTGGAGGTCATCTTGGTGAAGTCGATATAGGCATTGCGGATCGGCGATGAGATCGGCTTCGTCACCTCGCGGACGTCAACGATACGGACGGTCATGGTCATTCTCCTGGTCGGGGCCGCACGCGCCGCTCTACAGCGAGGCGCCTGCACAGATGGTGATGGTCTGTCCGGTGATGGCGCCCGCGTCCGGCGACAGCAGGAAGGCGGTGAGCGCGGCCACCTCCGCTGGATCGACGTAGCGCCCCATTGGCGGCAGCACCGGCGCGGTGCCCGCGCGGCTGGGATCGCGCAGGAACGGCGTGTCGGTCGCGGCCGGAGCGACGACGTTGACGGTGATGCGGCGCGGCGCCACCTCGACGGCCCAGGAGCGCGCGAGGCCGGTGAGTGCGGCCTTGGTCGCTGCGTACTGGCTGCGCCCCGCCGCGCCGTTGGCGGTGCGGCTGCCGATCAGGACGATGCGCCCGCCCTCCGTCATGTGCGGCGCGAGCGCATTGGCGAGCACCTCCGCCGCGCCGACATGGATGCGCCACATGCCTTCGCCGTTCTCACGCGTGAGTTCGCCGAGCCTTCCGACGCGCATGTAGCCGGCAGCATGAACGAGCGCAGTGACGACGCCGATGCCTGCGAGTTGCGCGACCAGCGCGTGCGGCTCGGCGAGATCAGCTTGCAGACTTCGAAAGCCCTCATGTGAGAGCGCCGACGGCGCGCGGTCGATGCCCGTCACGCGCCAGCCGGCCGCCAGCAGTCGCTCGGCGATGGCGCGGCCGATGCCGGAGCTGGCTCCGGTCACCACCGCGTGGCGAAAACCGGAACTGCTGTCGTGATCCACTTTCATCCCTTGTACGCAGCCGCCTCGGCCTTGACCTTCACTGCATCAAAATTGTTGATCTTGTCGATCAGCTCATTGGTGTAGAGCGCATTGTAGTCCTTGATGTCGAGCCCGTTCATCACGGCTTCGGTGCGGAACTCCTGCTCGTTGATCGCGCCCATCCTCGTATCAGCATAGGGCGGCGCGTAGAGCTTGATGCGGCGGCTGATCGACTGCAGCACGGCCTTGACCGCCTCGTCCTCGCTGGCGCCGCGCGGCGCCGTTTCAGGATAGAGCTTGAGAAAGGCCCTGGCGCCGGCGGCGGGATTGGCGAGCAGGAACTGCGACGCCTTGCACACCGAGCGGCCGAAGCCGATCAGCAGATCCTTGTCCTTCTCGAAGGTCGCGGGCATCGCCATCAGAAACTGGCCGCCGACCATCGGGATATTGGTCGGACGCGGCAGGTAGGTCAGCTCGATGCCGGCGGCTTCGATCTGGCCAAAACCCGTATCGAAATAGGCCAGCGCATCGACCACGCCGCGCTGCAGGGCGACGCCCGCCGGCGTGCCGTTGCCGACCGCGACCCAGCTCACATCCTTCTCCGGATCGAGGCCGAGCGCCTTCAGCACGTTCTTGGTCACCGGATATTCGGTGGCGCCAAAGTCCGAGACGCCGATCTTCCTGCCCTTGAGATCCGTGTAGCTCTTGAGCGTCGACCCCGGCGGGACGGCAATGTCCCATTTGTACGGATAGGTGTACTGATAGAACAGTTTCGCGCCGCTCCATTCGCCCTTGGCGAGCAGCGGCAGCGCCGTCGAGGGCACGCCGACGCCGATGTTGACGGTGCCGCGATCGGTGGCAACCTGGACGTTGGCGTTTGTGCCGAGCGCCTGGACGTCGAGCGAAAAGCCCTCCTGCGCGTTGTAGCCCAGCGCCTCACCGATGACGCAGTTGATCACGGTGGCGTTGAGCGCCTTGAGCCCGACGCCGAAACGGATCTTCTTGATGTCAGCCGCCATCAAGCCAGCCGGCGCACTGCTCATCAGCAGCGCCGCCCCGGCGCCACCCTTCAGGAATGACCTGCGCGAAACCATTCTTCGTTCCTCCCTGCTTTATTTTTTGCGGTTGGCGCCCCAGTGCACGATCTTGGCCTCGCACCAGCGCACGATCCCATGCAGCACGATGCCGAGCACGCCGAGAATGATCAGCGCGGCGAACACGCCGGCGACGTCCGACACCGCCTGCGCCTGGGTGATGACCACGCCCATGCCACGCTGGGCCCCGAGGAATTCAGCGACGATGGCGCCGAGCAGCGCATAGACCACGGCCATGTCGAGCCCGGCGAAGATGAAGGGCGCGGCATTGGGCAGCTTGACGATCCGGTAGGTCTCGAGCCGCGACGCCGACAGCGAGCGCATCAGGTCGATGCGCTCCGGCTCGACGGCGCGCAGCCCGGTGAAGCTGTTGATGAGCACGGGGAAGAACGACAGCAGCGCCGAGATTGCGATCTTCGAGCCGTCGCCGAAGCCGAACCAGATCACGATCAGCGGCGCAATCGCCACTTTCGGCAGGCTCTGCAGCGCGAACGCATAGGGCATCACCAGGCGCTCGATCGCCTCGACCTCCGCCATCAGCGAGCCGATGACCAGGCCGAGCCCGACACCGATGGCGCAGCCGACCGCGGCATTGCTGAGCGTGCTCCACAGCGGCAGGTAATAGCCGAGCGGGCTGGCCGGGCTGACCGCGAGCCCGGACCACAGCGCGCGGACGACGGCTTCGGGCTTCGGCAGGATGTAGGACGGGATGTTCAGCAGGTTGACCGCGGCAATCCAGCTCAGGATCAGCACCGCGAGGCCGATCCAGGCGATCGGCGATCCCAGGCGGATGCGGCGGCGCGGACTTGCGGGCTTCTGGGACATGGCTGAAACGGCGACGTTGGCGAGATCAGTCATGGCCGTGCTCCTGCGCATTGAGCAGTCCGCGGACTTCCCTGGCAAGCCGCGCATAGTCCGGATGCAACACGATGTCGTCGAACGTGCGCGGCCGCGGAATGGGCACGTGGAGATCAGCGAGGATGCGGCCGGGGCGGGCCGACATCACGATGACACGGTCGGCGAGAAAGATCGCCTCGGAGATCGAGTGCGTGATCAGCAGGATGGTCTTGCGGTTCTCCTGCCAGATCCGTTGCAGCTCGAGGTTCAGGCGCTCGCGCGTCAGCGCATCGAGCGCGCCGAAGGGCTCGTCCATCAGCAGGATCTCGGGATCGCGCGCCAGCGCGCGGCAGATGCCGGCGCGCTGCTGCATGCCGCCGGACAGCTCATAGGGATATTTGTCGCCGAAATCGGCAAGGCCGGTCACGGCGAGCAGACGATCGATGCGGTCGCCGGCCGGCGCATGCTGGCCGCCGACGCGCAGCGGCAGCCCGACATTGTCGCGCACCGTCATCCACGGCAGCAGATTGGCCGCCTGGAACACGACGCCGACCTTGCGCGAGGGACCGGCGACGTGCTCGCCATCGAGCAGCAGCCGGCCGTCGCTGTAACTATCAAGCCCCGCGAGCAGACGCAGCAAGGTGCTCTTGCCGCAGCCGGAGGGGCCGACGACGCAGACGAACTCGCCCGGCTTGATGTCGAGCGAGATCCGGCTCAGCGCATGGACGGCCGCGCCCGAGGCCGAGACGTAGGTCTTCGACAGCTGGTCGATCGCAATCAGCACATCGTCCGGCGCGGCGGCGCGCCGTGGCGCATTGTCGACATCCATCATCAGCATGAGCGTCCACCCGGAATGTTATTCGTTGTCGTCTGGAGTGACGGCCGGGCCACACCTGACCGTCGCTTGTCGATCAATCAGGCCGCAGCCTGCACCGTCAGACCGGCAGCCGCGACCGCGGCGCGGATCGCGGCCATCTCCTCGGCGCTGGGCGCATGGGTCGGCGGGCGCACCGTGGCGTCGCGGATGACGCCGGCGACCTGCATCGCCGCCTTCATGCGGCCATGCGCCTCGCCGGTCGGCTCGCCGCCGCCGTACACGGCGTCCTTCAGCGGATCGATCATGCCCTGCAGCTTCATCGCAAGCTTGAGGTCGCCGGCGGTGACGGCAGCGAACAGATCGTAGATCAGATCCGGAATCAGCGAGGCGAAGCCGACCAGCGCACCATCGACGCCCTGCACCATCGACGCCAGCAGATATTCGTCGTGGCAGGTCAAGAGCGCCTTGTGCGGCGCCGCGGCGCGGATCGCCTTGAGGTCGCGGGCGTATTTGTTCATCTCGCGGGTGCCGATCTTGAACGCCTGCACGTGGTCGAGGCGGGCGAGCTCGGCGAGCAGCTCCGACGAGAACGAGGCGCGGGTCCAGGCCGGATAGACGTGCACGATCAGCGGCAGCCTGGTCGCCTCGCCGATCGCGCTGAAATAATCCAGGCAGTGCTCGCGCTTGAAGCCGAAGCGCAGCCAGTGATGCGGCGGCATGATGTCGAGCGCGGTGGCGCCGGCTTCCTTGGCCATCAGCGCATGCTCGATGCCGTCCTTGATGCCTTCGCACACGACAGAAGAAATGGTCGGACAGATGCCGGTGAGCGCCTTGGCGACGATGCGCGTCACCTCGGCGCGCTCCTTCGCGGTGAGGCTGAACACCTCGCCGGTGTGGCCGTTGGTCATGATGCCGACGATGCCGCGGCGCTTGCCGAGCCAGGCCGCGTAGCGCGACAGCTCGGCCTCATCGATCGAATGGTCGGCGTTGAAGGGGACGGCGATCGCCGGGATGATCCCCTTGAAGTTGGTCATGACGCTCATGCTTGCTCCTGTTTCGTCACATCGATGTTCATCGTTTCGAGACCGTCGCGCTCGCCCCGCCCATCGCCTCCAGAGCCCGCGACAGCTGGGCGGCCGCTCTGAGCAGCGGCGCCACGCCGAGCCGCTCGAAGTCGTCCGCCGTGATGCGCATGGTGGGCGCAGCGATGCTGATCGCCGCGAGCGGAATGCCGTCGCGATCGATGACGGGTGCCGCGAGCACGCACAGCCCGGGCGCATTTTCCTGATTTGACAGCGCGTAGCCGGCCGCCTTCACCTGACGCAGACGCTGCAGCAGCGCGTCGAGCTCGGTGATGGTGGTCTCGGTGCGCTTGATGCGCGGCTGCGCCTCCAGCACCTCGATCTGCGTCTCGACCGGCAGCAGCGACAGGATCGCCTGGCCGACGGCGGTCGAATAGACCGGCGCGCGGCTGCCGATGCGAACGTCGACGCCGAGCCGGACGAGACCGGCCTGGATGCGCTCGACATAGACGATGTCGCTGCCGTCGAGCACGGCGAGCGAGGCGGCCTCGTTCATCTCGCCGACCAGGCTGCGCAGGATCGGGCGCGCCTGTGTGCGCAGCTCCGAGCGCGCGATCGCGTTAAAGCCCAGATCGAGGCATTTCAGCGTCAGGCGGAAGCGCCTGGAGTCGCCGACCTTCTCGACATAGCCGAGCATCACGAGCGTGTTGAGCAGGCGGAACGTGGTGCCCTTGTCGAGCGCCGCGCGGCGCGCGACGTCGGCGAGCACCAGCTCGGGCTCCTCGCTGGTGAAGGCATTGAGCACCTGAAAGCCCTTGGCCAGCGACTGCACGACGCTTTTCCCAGCCTTGCTGTCCTCGTCCACTTGGAGGCTCCGACGTTTCCTGATTGACGCCGGCCTTGACGACCGGCATTTTGATTTGTATGGTTCGGATTGCGAACTATAGTTCGTATATTAGAATGCGCGTAGCCGCGTCTGTCAAGCGCGCTCGCACGCCGCATGCGCGCACGGCTTGAAATCTGCGCAGCCGGCATGATCTCTCCCTGAGGGCCGCGACATCTCGCGGCCTTTTTCAGGAGTCCGACGTGAGCGTCGCATTCACCAAGGAAGAGAGCGCCGAAACGGCCGCCGAAACGCAGCTGCCCGACCGGCCGGTCTCGCCGCATCCGAATCTCGTCACCGAGGCGGGACTCAAGGCGCTCGAGAGGCAGTTGCGCGAGGCGCAGGCGGCGTTTGAAGCGGCGCAGGGGATCGAGGACGTGAATGAACGGCGACGGGAGTCGGCGCTGCCGCTGCGCGACGCGCGCTACTTTGCAGCGCGTGTCCGGACCGCGCAGGTGATGCCGGCGCCGACATCGACCGATCAGATCGCGTTCGGCAGCACCGTGACGTTCAAGCGCGGCGACGGCCGCGTGCAGACCTACACCATCGTCGGCGAGGATGAGGCTGATCCGAAGCGCGGCATGATCTCGCACGTCTCGCCGGTGGCACGGCTGTTGATGGGCAAATCGGTCGGCGACGTCGTCGAGGTTACCGGACAAGAGCTGGAGATTCTCACGATCGCCTGAGGCGGTATCCATCACGCCGGCAGGAAACGATGCTCAAAGTTGGAATCATCTCCGACACGCATGGGCTGCTGCGGCCGGAGGCAGTGCGATGTCTGTTGGGCGTCCATCACATCATCCACGCCGGCGATATCGGCCGGCACGAGATCGTTGACCGGCTTCGCCTGATCGCATCGGTGACTGCGATCCGCGGCAACATCGACACGGCAGACTGGGCGAATGCATATTCCGCCACCGAAACCATCAGGCTCGGCACGCATGCCGTCCATGTCGTGCACGACGTCCACGACCTCGCGATCGATCCTGCAACGTCGGGCATCGACATCGTCGTTTCTGGTCACTCGCATCGCGCAGGCATCGAGAGGCGCGACGGCGTGCTCTACCTGAATCCAGGCAGCGCAGGGCCGCGTCGCTTCAAGCTGCCGATCACGCTGGCGACGCTGAACATCTCCGCAGGCCAACTGTCACCCGCGATCCACGATCTCGGCAGCGCCTGAGGCAAAGCGAAAGGGCGCCCATGGGCGCCCTCCCCGACCCCCGTATGAGATGCATCGATCAGAAGCGATCGGCCAGCGCCATCCCGGGGTCGCTGAACGAGGGACGGCCGGTCTCGACATGTCCGGCGACGCGGCGATAGAAGCTGTCGTCGGTGTCGCTGGTGACGACGAAGTCGTACCACAGGCCGGATTTGCGCAAATGCCAGTAGAGCTCGCCGTGGCGGCCGGGCGCAGACACCTTGACGGTCCACGACGTCGATGGGCCGCCATGGCTCGGTCCGGGGAAGAAGGTCGGTGCGCCAAAGCCGAAGCCCGGAGCATCGAAGTCGGGAGCCGAGCGGAAACCCGGCACCACGCCAAAACCCACCGGATGGAAGCCGGGCAGCGGACCGAAGCCGGGACACCGCGGCTCCAGCGCGGCCGAGACCGAGGCGGTGACGGCCTGCAGCGGCCCATAGATCTCGTTGGACTTCACCGCAAAGCTCACGCGGGCATGGCCGTCGTTGCGCAGCTGCATGTGCAGGCCGCCCTCGAAGACGTTGTAACCGACGAAGATCTCCGGGTTGGCGGCATTCGACGGCCTGACCTTGTCGAGGTCGCCCTTGAAATGACGGTGGAAGCCGTTCGGGCCGAGCACCCAGAGATCATACAGGCCGTCGCTGCCGACGCTCCATTCATCGTCGATCATCTTGCCGGCCTCGACGGTGTAGCGGCGCGGAATGAGATCGAGATGCTGCTTGTCGTAGACGTGGAACACGGCGCCGGCAAAGCCGGTGTTGGCGAACAACAGCTTCACCTTGCCCGCGGCGGCATCGACCTTCGCGGTGGCGTGGAGGATGTAGGGCAGCGGACGCGAATAGCGCGCGCCGCTCTCCTGAAACAGCGGCTGCGGTGTCGCGGGCGCAACCGGCGCCGGCAGGGTCTTCTGATGCGCGTCCGAGGCCTGCCAGTTGCTCTGGTCGGGCAGCTCCGGGAAGCGCGGATCGTTCGGGCTGGCGAAATCGAACGCCGAGGTGAGATCGCCCGAAATGGCGCGGTGCCATGGGCTGATGGCGTCGACCTTGATCGCAAAGCGCTTCTCGAGGAAGCGGCCGATCGAGGTGTGGTCGAACACCTGCGAGTTGACCCAGCCGCCCTTGCTCCAAGGCGAAACGACGTACATCGGCACGCGCGCGGAGAGGCCCCAGGGACGGATGTTGCCGCTAATCGTGTCGGTCGCGGTGAGCACGTTGCCGACGGAGTTGGAGAAGTACTCACCATCGAGCGGCAGCGTCGCCTTGCCCATCAGCTTGCCGTTGATGTCATAGGACGGCACCGACGGTGCCGGCAGGTGATCGAAGAAGCCGTCATTCTCGTCGAAGGTCAGGAAGAAGACCGTCTGGCTCCAGACCTCGGGATTGGCGGTCAGGGCTTCCAGCACCTGGTCGGTGAAATTGCCGGCCCGCGTGGGACTGCCGCCGCCGGGATGCTCGGAGTTGGCCTGGGTCGGCAGGATCCACGACACCTCCGGCAGCGTACCGGCCATGACGTCGGCCTTCAGCCGGTCCAGATAGTCCGGACCGCCGGTCAGGCCGTGCACGTAGTTCGCATCGCCCGGCTGCGCGTGACGGAAGCTGGAGAACGCCAGGCAGCCGTGCATCGCGCCGGTCCAGTTGTCGTTCATGTCCTGGTAGATGTGCCAGCTGACGCCGGCCTTGTTCAGGAGATCGGGCAGCGTGTCCCAGTTGAAGTCGCTGCCGACGTATTTGTAGGTCGCCTGCGGCTGCGGCTGGCCGGCGACCCAATTGTGCGGGTTCGGCCAGCAGCGCAGATTGTTGGGCTCGGAGTCGTTGGTCGTAGAGTTGATGCCCTGCGCGCGCAGCGCCGGATTGAAGTTGGAGCCCGACCAGAACACGATCCGGTTGGGATCGGTGCCGGTGGTGATCGAGGCATGGTAGGCGTCGCACAAGGTGAAGGCCTCGGCGAGCGCGAACTGGAACGGAATGTCGTCGCGGCCGAAATAGCCCATCGCATAGGGCGTCTTGTACTTCGCCCAATAGCCCATCTTGCCCTGATTCCACGCCGCCTGGCTGTCGCCGAACGAGTGCGGCGTGCCGTAGCCGACCAGCGCGTTGGAGGTCGTGGAGTCGCGGTGATAGGGCGGAATCTCGCGGGTGCCGTCGGACTGGAACCAGACCGGCTTGCCGCTCTCCAACGGGATCGGGAAGCGGTCGCCGAAGCCGCGGACGCCGCGCAGCGTGCCGAAGTAGTGATCGAAGGAGCGGTTCTCCTGCATCAGGATGACGATGTGCTTGACGTCCTGAATGGTGCCGGTCCGGCGCCGTGCCGGAATGGCCAGCGCCTGGCGGATGCTGGCGAAGGCAGCCGCCGCCGTGGCGCCTGCCAAGAAATCGCGACGTGTTGTCATGCTGATACGACCTTTTGAAATCTTGAAGAACGTATTCAGGGTTGGCGGGGCGAGCCCGACCTGCTCCTGCGAACGTCCCTGGCGTATCAGCGCGACTTGACAGCGCTGTGAAATTTTTATTTACGGAATGAATCTGAATGAGATTTTCTCAGTATCGGGGCACAGCGTATCGGGGCGCAGCGTGATGGGATCGACCTTTCGTTCTGGGCCGGGCGTGAACGGCATCTTGTTTCGTATTCGGGAGTTGCAGAACGAGCTGCCGCCGAAAGCGCGGCAGATCGCGGAGCTGGTCATCGCCCGGCCGGAGCCGTTCATCCACATGTCGATCACCGAGGTCGCGGAAGCCTGCGGCGTCAGCGAGGGCACGATCGTGTCGTTCTGCCGCCGGGTCGGGGTGCGGGGGTTTCAGGAGCTCAAGATCATGCTGGCGCGCGACCTGATCGAGCCGGTGCGGCTGATCCAGGAGGACCTGCATCGCGGCGATGATCCGGCGACGGTCACAGACCACATCTTCGCGGCGCATGCCGCCTCGCTGCAGGAGACGCGGCGGCTGCTGTCGATGGACGCGCTGGCGCAGGCGGCGAAGCTGCTGCGCGAGGCGCGGCGCGTCGAGATCTACGGCATCGGGAGCTCGGCGCCGATCGCGCAGGATCTGTCGTATCGCCTGCTGCAGCTCGGGCTCGCGGCGAATGCGATCGTCGATTCGCATGTCCAGGCGGTCAGCGCCGGGATGACCGGGCCCGATGTCGCGACCGTCACCGTGTCGCATTCGGGCAGCACGGTCGAGACGGTGCTGGCGACGGGGCTGGCGCAGGCGGCGGGCGCGCGGACCATCGGCATCACCCGGCTCGGCAAGTCGCCGCTGGCGGCGCATTGCGAGGTGCTGCTCTACACCGTCGCCAACGAGACGCGCTATCGCCCGGAGGCGATGAGCAGCCGCGTCGCGCAGCTCGCCATCATCGATACGCTGGTCAGCTGCTGCGCCCTCACCGACACCGAACGCTCCGTCGACAGGCTGCAGCACGCGGCGCGCATCCTGTCCGAGAAACGCTACTGACCGACGCGGCCTCCGGTCAAAACGGTGAGCCACGGGCATGACCTCCCGTGGCCGACCCATCCTCAATAGTCCTTCAACAGCCGCTCGATGTAGTCGAGCTCGAGCTGCGGCCGCGACTGATCGCCGAGACGGCGGCGCAGCTCCTCGAGGATGCGGCGGACGCGCTGCACGTCGATCTCGCCCGGGATCTTCTGGGAGAAATCGTCGATGTCGCGGCCGGGATGCATCGGACGTCCGAGCGGATCGGTCTGCTGCGCGCCCTGCTGGCGGCCGGCGCGCTGGCCGGGGCCGTCGCCGGGCTGGTCGCCGTCGCCCTGCTGCATCGCCTCGGCGAGGCTCTGTGCGCCCTTGCGCAGCGCGTCCAGCGCCTTGCCCTGCGATTCCACGGCGCCGTCGGCATTGTTGTCGCCGAGCTGACTGCCGGCATCGCCCATCGCGCTGTCGGCGTCGTCGAGCCCGTCGCCGGAATCGCCCTGGTCGCCTTGATCACCGGGATCGCCCTGCTGACCCTGTTGCCCCTTCTGGCCTTTCTGACCCTTCTGTCCCTTTTCGCCCTTCTGGCCCATGCCGCGCTTGGCGAGCTGGTCCTGAAGCTGCTTGAGACGGTCGCGCAGCGCCTGCTGGTCCTGCTGCAGGTCGCCCATGCTCTGGTCCTGGTCGCCCTGCTGCTTGTTGCGGTTGCGGCGCGAATCCTGGCCCTGCTTGAAGGTCTTGTCGCGGAGCTGCTGCTGCTTGCGGATCATGTCGCCGAGCTCGTTGAGCGCCTGCTCCATGTCGTTGTCGCCGCCCTGGTTGGGCTGCGCCATCTGCAGGTTCTCCAGCATCTGCTGCAACTGCTCGAGCAGCTCGCGCGCGCCCTCCTTGTCGCCCTGGCGCGACAGCCGCTCCATGCGGTCGATCATGTTCTGCAGATCCTGCTGACGCAGGATCTTGGTGTTCTGGTCGAGCGGCCGCTGCGCCATCTGCGGGTTGTTGCGCAATTGCTCGGCGAGCTGGCGCATGTAGTTATCCATCGCCTTGCGCAGATCCTCGGCGAGCTTCTTGATCTCCTCGTCGCTGGCGCCGCGCTCCAGCGCCTGCTTCAGCGCGTCCTGGGCCGCGCGCAGCGCCTTGTCGACGTCGGAGATGTTGCCGTCCTCGATGGTGACGGCGAGCGCCCACAGGCTCGCCACCACCTCGCGCAGCGCATCGTCGGTGCGCGCGGCCTCGAGCTGGCGGGTCACCGAGCGCAGGCCGAGATACTGGCCGGGCTCCGGCGTGAACAGCTCCGGCGCGATCGCCAGCGCATCGAGCGCGGTGAACACGTCGCCGTTGCGGTTGCCGTCGAGCGCGAGGATCCGCCGCTGCTCGATCAGCGCCCGCGCCAGCGGCTTGGTGAACAACCGCTCCGGCAGCCTGGTCTCGAACGGCTCGCTGGTGCCCTCGTTGCCGGCCTCGTCCTTGGCCGTCAGCGTGAGCGTGACGTCGGCGCCGGCATAGGGGTCCTCGCTGAGATCCTTCACGGTCTGGCCGACGCCGTTGCGGGTGCGCGCATTCGGCAGCACCAGCGGAAACTCCGGCGGCTGGAACAGCGGCCGCGCGGCGGGCGCCTCTGCCGTCTTGGTTTCGGCAGCCTTGTTTTCGACAGGCCGCGCAACGACCTTGGCGCGGGCTTCGGTGACGCCGTAATCGTCCTCGAGCTTGTAGGACAGCTTCAGCGAGCCGCGCGCCTGCCGCTCGGGGTCCTTGGCCATGCTGATGACCGGCGGCTTGTCCGGCGTCGCCGCGAACACCCATTGCGGCTGCCCTGCGGGCGCGCGGACGTGAACGGTGCCGTCGGTCTTGATCGTGTAGTGCTTCTCGGTGGTGCCCTTCGGCGCGGCTTCGCCGGCCGCGACCTCGCCGGGCGCCGCCTCGGTGACGCCGCCACCGGTGATGACATCGAGATTGCCGCCGCTGGAACGCACGATCAGCGTCGAGCCCTGGGGCACCACGATCGGGCCGCTCGCCGGCACGGCGCCTTCCTTGTTGGCGGCGGACAGGATGATCGGCGGCTTCGCCGTGTAGAGCGGCGGCTTGACCCAGGCGTCGACCCGGACCGTGACCGGCGTCAGCACGCCGTTCCAGTCGAACGCCGAGGCCACCCGCAGCGCCCGCTCGTCACCGGCCGCGATAGAGGTCGCGACCAGGAGCACGATGACCAGCGCGCGCACGGCCCAGGGATCGTGCAGCGACAGCCGCGGCCGCGGCGTCCCGGCGCGGATGCGCTTGATCGAGGCCAAAGTGCGCTCGCGCTGCGCCTGCCACAGCGCGCGGGCCAGCGGATCCTGAGTGGTGAGCGTGTCGGTGAGCGCGGTGGCGGGGCGATGGGCGATGCCCGAGCCGCGATCGAGCCGCGCCAGGCCCTCGTCGCGGGTCGGCCAGCGATAGCGCAGCATCGGCACGGCGGCGCCGAGCAGCAGCAGCAGAAACAGCCCGACGCCGATCATGCGGACCGTGAACGGCAGGCCGAGCCAGAGTCCGGCCCAGGAGACGATCAGGAACAGACCGACGACCGTAAGCAGCCGGGCGAGATGCGGCCAGCCGCGCTCCCAGGCAATGGCGAGACGCGCCCGCTTCAGCGCCTGCGCCAGCTTCAGCCGCGCCAAGCCATCCTGCGTCAGGCCATCCTGCGTCAGGCCATCGGGCGTGCTGCTTGCCGGCCCAGCCGGCTCGGGGGTGACACCGCTCAACAATCCCTCCAGGTTGCCCGGATGTTCAACCTAGCACAAAGGCAGCCGTGAGGCACCCGCTCTGCGCGGGCTTTCCCGCCGCCGGCCGCGGTTCACACGGGAGTGTGACCGGCCGGGTTCCCGGAAAGCTACGGGGCGCACGGGGGCCTCGTGGTTCGAGACGCGCCGCAAGCGGCGCTCCTCACCATGAGGGGTAAGCTCAGAGATCGTAGATTCACCTGCCCAAGAACAGCCTGCCCGGGGGCAAGGTCGAGCGCACCGGATTCGATCTGCACGATTCATGTTCCGGGCACCACCTTCGCTCCTCACCCTGAGGAGCCCGCCGCAGGCGGGCGTCTCGAAGGGCGAGGCCCGCACTGTAGCCTGCGTGGACCGACGTAGCGACCGCATCTGCAGCTTGCACGTCGCATGGAAATCCGTTCTCGCGGCGTGTTGTCACCCGAGCTATTCGAGAATGCGTCGCCCCCTGAAAAAGCGAGGGCGCAGGGAAGGCCGGGCGCCGGCCGGCGCCCATGGTCCGCGTGCAACAAAAAGCACGCGGCAGAACCACAGGCTCAGCCGAGATCACCCGGCCTTCCCTGCGCGATGGTGTTACGACTTATACGCGATCTTCCCGGGGAACGGCTGTCTTGCCCCCGTCGCCGGCGATTCGTCACCGCCCACTTGGCATCAGCACCGCGATGCCAGAACCACGCGACTTCATCGTCGCACCGGGATCGTTCGTCCGCGCGAGCAAGCCCACGCTGCGCCCCAATGCGCCCACCGCATCCCGCACCCGACGTCCGTGACGATCGCGAAGCGCCCCCTCAGCGGGACGGGATGCGAGGGTTAAAGCACGATTTCGGATAAAGCGCAATAGAAATACTTCGTACGACGGCTGAACATCTATGTTCGCGAAAGCGAGCCTCTCAGATTATGACTGTATTCACCCGCTTTCCCGGCTGGCCTAGACGGTCCCAAGTGACCGGCCGCAGATCTATAAATCGAACCGGGAAATGGCGACCGGCGCGAGCTGGCATCGAGCAACAAGCGACTTTGGCAGGGCATACGCGCCGGTATTCGAAGACGTCGCAAGTCTGCACGTTTCAAAAGTGTCTATCTTGCGTACAGCCAGACGTTGAGAGATGATGGCCGTTGGGAGGCGGCGCTCAGCTGATGGAAGGCTGTTGCTGCCGGCAAATGGGCAATGCTTTCTTTTTGGACGCCCGAAGATTTCCGATCGAAAGTAGTTGGGCTCGATGGTCTGAACGATCATTGGGAACCGGTTATCCATGACTCGCGTGAATTAACGTTTCCAAAGGGCCAACGCAGCTCGCAAAATGCGGACTTTTGGGACCCTCTGCCCGCTGCCCCCAAGGCAGTCAATTCAAGCTCAGGCGAGCGGGAGCCGAATTGGTTTGATTATATCGAACTTCCCCTCTTTGAGGCGCGGGCTTTCGAGCATCCATTTGGGCCACCTCGGGAGCAGGATCGCGCCGAAAGCCTGCAGGCTCGAAGGGCTCGATGGCTCTTGAGTTTGCTTGATGTACCCTCGTCAATTGATCGGCGAACATTTCTGGGCAAATTCAACGAGCTATTTGAGCATTTCAACCACCCGAACACGTTTCGCGCAGTGTCGGACCTTGCTTTAAACGGCGCTTCTGCTGACGACATACTCACTGCATTTTACCTAAAGCTGGCATGGGCTGAATGCCCAAAATTCTGGAGCATTCGTCAATCTCGGTCTCGAGCTCCATTCATCCCTCAGAATGGACAAACGATGCTCACTTGGACCAGGGCCGTGCGCCTGAGCATTCTGTCTAAGGGGCTTCCGGCCGAGTGTATCATTCAAGACGACTGGTACGAGGATTGGCTTGTCATTCCATTCGGCGATCCAGCGTTTTGGCTCTTCATTGACTACGTTACTCTACGATTGGAGGCGTTCGCCGCAGGAGCACTTGAGCTCCCCAATGAGCTTACACGAAAGAACGTGCGCGGCCTTTCGCCGCCAAGCTTTGGAGGAAATTCACTTGATGGCACGCTTCTGGGAAGCACCTCGCGGACCGGCCAACTTATTCGTTTAACGACGGATGCTTGGGGGTTCTCCTGTTTGACCGACAAGGTTTCCGAGGCAGCCGCTGGAAAATTGGGATGAATGAACTGACTCCCATTGAAGGGGCTTGGGTTTGCAAGCGCTCGAATCCGGATGAAATTGGCGTCGTTGTGGCGATACGGGAGACGCCAAATCGAACGACAATCGAGGCAGACTTTGGTCCTAAGGGAAGGATTACACTGGACCAAGACGAGTGGGGATGTGGGCTACAGATCGGGCATTGCGTCCAAGATGTACCGCTCTCCGGCGTAAGGGAGACGTTGGGCGCCGGCACAGTGCTCCACGTTCGAGAGTTGGCGACGCGCTTCCAAGTATTGGTTCAGCTTCACGCTACTGGGCGGTCGATCTGGTTGCCATTTGAACGGTTGCGCAGGATCATGGATCCTGAGCTTCTCTACAGGCGCGCTGGACCGATCGCCGAGCGGGGCGCCGAACGATTTTCGCTGAACATCATTGCGCACGCACTAAGCAAATGGAACGAAGCGACCGGCGCACTCGATCGGCTGGATGTCGATCCGCTCCCGCATCAAATATCACTGGTGCATCGCATTGTGAATTCAGGCCAGACGAACTGGCTTATTGCAGACGACGTGGGCTTGGGAAAAACCATCGAAGTCGGGTTGCTCCTAGCCGCACTTGAGCGGCGGCAAAATCTCCGGCGAATCCTATTTGTTGTTCCATCGGGTCTGACGCGACAGTGGAAGGAGGAAATGCTCGCGAAGTTCGACCGTCGTTTCCTTATCTTCGGTACAGATTTCCGTATCTCCGATCACAAGGAGTGGGGCCTTTTCGAAAGGGTCATCGTGTCTCTTGACCTGGCGAAACCACGTCAACCTGACGACGATGGCACAAACGATTCGACCCCATTCGGAATGTTGCTGGCGGCAGGGGTGTGGGATTTGATCGTCTTCGATGAAGCCCATCGATTGGCACGAGATGATAGAGGTCGGTCGACGCTCCGATATAAGCTGGCGCAGGCCTTGCGAGCGAAGACCGACAGGCTCATCCTGCTGACCGGCACCCCACATCAGGGCGACACTGGAAAGTTTCGTAACCTGCTGACGCTGGTTCGGCCGGACTTAAGTGCGGCAATAGATGAGATTGAAACGGAACCAGACGTCGTTCAAGAGATAGTGCTCCGAAACCGGAAGATCGATGCTGTAGATCTCGACGGCAGCTTTCTGTTCAAGGGGGTGATCGTCAGGCGCGCCACTATCGATCACGACCCCGAGTTTGAGACATTAGAGCGCCAGCTTCAAGACTACCTTCGGATGGGATACCGAGCTGGAGATACACTGGGCGGTGCTGAGGGCCGCGCAATAGGTTTCGTCATGACCATCTACCGAAAGATGGCGTCGTCATCGATAGCTGCGCTGTACATTGCGTTGAAAAACAGGCTTGAACGGCTAACTGCACAAAATGACGCTGAGGACCTACCATATCCGCCGTCGGACGATGAGGAACTCGACGGAGACGACCAACTGGAGCAACGATCGCGTGGGCCAGGACGAACGCCATTCTTCGAGACGGAGACCCAGTCTTTGCGAGACCTAATGGCGAAGGCCGCCGAAGCAATGAGGAACGACAAGAAGGGCGACGCTTTAGTTTCATTGGTTTGCGACATCGTAATCGCGCAAAAGAAGAAAGTGCTTATATTCACGGAATATCGATCCACTCAGGCATATCTCATTTATCGGCTAAAGTCCGTCGTCGGCGAGAAGCCGGAGATCATCAACGGCGGCATGACGGTGGAAGAAAAGAGAAACGCCATCAGGGCATTCGAAAACGAAAATTCAATTTTGATCTCAACTGAGGCGGGCGGCGAGGGCCTCAATCTGCACAAAGACTGCCACATACTCATCAACTACGATTTGCCGTGGAATCCCTCGCGCATTTCTCAACGCATAGGGCGGCTCTATCGCTACGGCCAAAAGCAAAAAGTCGTCGTTATAAACTTTCTTGCCCGCGACACGATTGACAACGAAATCGTCTCCATTTTGTTTGATCGGCTCGAAGTTATAGTCAGAGAGATGGCGACCGTGGGGTCTGAGTTTGATGAACGCTATGCCGCCGACATTTTGGGAGAACTGTTAGAGCGGATCGATATTTCGATGCTTTTGGAGGAGGCCCAGGGCGGCCGAGTTGACCGTACTCAAGATCGGATAGACGACGCCCTGAATCAGGCGAAGCGAGCAAAACTGATCCAAGATGACATTTTAAGCTTCGCTACGTCCACGGGGTCTCCTGACCTGGAATCCTTGGGACAATACACGACGGTCGATGTCGCGACATTTATAAAGCGAGCGGCTCGGTTCTTTGAGATCGAAGTTGAAGAAAGTGGCGACCAAGAGCGCTTCACTATGCGGCTCCCCTCTCACATGAAAGGTAGATTTGCAGAGTTCGGAGGCAGAACGGTTGTTAGCGCAACAACTCGTCGAGCGGCATGGCGTCCGGGCGACCAGATCCTAATCGACTTTTCAACCGAGTTTCTGAAGTGGCTCGTCGATAACGTTACAGCGGAACAATTTAACGGAAGCTATTCGGTGATCGCTAGACGCGAAAGTGCCGAGTTCGTTGCGGCGTTTCTAGCTAGATTCCAAAATGACCAGGGCCATACGTTAAGCGAAAAGTTGGTCGTGCTGACGCAGGACCCGGGGGCCCTTCCCGTAGTGAACACAAGCATCGTCAGAAAGCTACTATCTTCGCCTAGCGAGGATGCCGCACCGCGGCTACGTGATCCTGCTGAGCGGAAGCGGCAGATGGACCTTGCTCGGGACCATGCCGAACTCCTGATGGCTCAGGAACTGACGCGGTTTAAGCATCCGAACGATCTGGTCACTCTGGCGGCTGGTGAATTTTCGTCCTCCTGAGGAACTTCGTCGGGACAAGCCGGGAAATAGTTATTGTATTCGTCGAACGTCATGAAGAGATCGCTCCAGACACAAGCAGATGCCATCTGTGCCGCCAACTTCTTGTAGATCGGTGTGATCGCCCCTCGATACGTTCTGCAATTACGTGACAGCGCACTTACTTCTGCGTTCCGTCGCCTAGGCCGAATTGGTCGCGCTGTGGCCGTAATACTTTCGGAGACTTTCGTCTCAGAAGAAAGACTTAAAAAGCTGGAACACGGCACCAACGTATTCGCGTCCCTGCCAAACGATGAGCAGGGCCATAGCGAGTCCGCCAATGGGCTTCACGTACAGAGTGAAGGCTAACGGTCGCCGGATAGCTTCAACTGCTCTGGCTCCCTTCGCGACTATGCTGAAGCGGCCCAGTTTGATATTTAGCTCTGGTTGCTGACTCACGACATAGCTCTCCATTGAAATTGAGAGAACCCTGTCGAATCAACAGAGGTATGGAGGCATAGATTCGCGGCACGCGCAACGCACCGCACGACCTCTATTCCCGGTTTGTTGAAACCTGTGGGCAGTTGAGGCATGACGCAGCTCTCCATTAGGGGAGCTGGAGAGCTGGCGATCGGGGGATGAATGTTTGTGGCCAGCATCGAAATGGCCGTCAAGCGAAAGCTGGCCTTCTCAACACCAGGAAGTATCAGGAAATATCAGGAGCATTTGTCGGGCACCAGGCGCCCGCTTACTCGCACGTGATGAAGCGGAGCTGAGACTCGCAAAGTCGACGATGAGATCGATCGCGCCGCCACGATCGACCAGTCAGCATGTGCGAATCTACTTAAAGCCAACCGCCAACCTGCAAACAGCTCCTCACAACCACGGCGCCGGCGTATCCATCGCGATCAGTTGCTCGACCTCGATCCGCGGCCGGATCACCGCGGCCTGGTCGCCCTTGACCAGCACCTCGGGGACCAGCGCGCGGGTGTTGTAGGTGCAGGCCTGGACGGCGCCGTAGGCGCCTGATGTCATGATGGCGAGGAGGTCGCCGGGCTTGGGCTCGGGCAGCGTGCGGTCGAGCGCGAGGTAGTCGCCGCTTTCGCAGACCGGGCCGACGACGTCGGCGACGAACGACGGCGCACCCGGCGCGGGCTTGATCACCGGCAGGATGTCGTGATGGGCCTCGTACAGCGTCGGGCGGATCAGGTCGTTCATCGCGGCGTCGATGATGACGAAGTTCTTGGCCTCGCCATGCTTCACATAGATCACCCGGGCGACGAGGATGCCGGCATTGCCGACGATCATGCGGCCGGGCTCGAACATCAGGGTGCAGCCGAGATTGTGGCTGACGCGCTTGACCATGGCGGCATAGGCCGCCGGCTCCGGCGGCACCGCGCGGTCCATGTGATAGGGGATGCCGAGGCCGCCGCCGAAATCGACATGGGAGATGTCGTGGCCGTCGGCGCGCAGCGTCTGCACGAACTCGGTGAGGATGCGGAACGCCGTCTCCATCGGGCCGAGATCGGTGATCTGGCTGCCGATATGGACGTCGACGCCGGTGACCTTGATGCCCGGCATCTTCGCCGCGCGGGCGTAGACGCGGCGCGCGTGCTCCAGCGGGATGCCGAACTTGTTCTCCGACTTGCCGGTCGAGATTTTTGCGTGCGTGCCGGCATCGACGTCCGGATTGACGCGGATGGAGATGCGGGCGGTGTGGCCGGTCTCCTGGGCGAGCCGCGCCAGCAGATCGAGCTCGGGCTCGGACTCGATGTTGAGGCAGTGGATGTCGGCCGCGAGCGCGGCGCGCAGCTCGGACTCGGTCTTGCCGACGCCGGAGAACACGATTTTTCGCGAGGGAATACCGGCCGCCAGCGCGCGCTTCAACTCGCCGCCGGAGACGACGTCGGCGCCGGCCCCACACTTGGCCAGGGTGCGCAGCACCGACTGGTTGGAATTGGCCTTCATCGCGTAGCAGATCAGCACGTCCTGGCCGGTGAAGGCGTCGGCGAACACGCGGTAGTGCCGCTCCAGGGTCGCGGTCGAGTAGCAGTAGAACGGCGTGCCGACCTGGCCTGCGAGTGAGGTGAGGTTGACGTCTTCGGCGTGCAGCACGCCGTCGCGGTAGTCGAAGTGATTCATGGGTCTGATCCGCGCACGGGGCCGCGAGAAGGTTGATTGTGGCGGCGAATTGCCGGGAAATGAGCGGGAATGTCAATTGAGGCGGCCGTCCTCGCCGAGGCACAGGTGCCGCGCCGTCCGGGGCCTCATGGTTCGAGACGCGCCGCGCGCGGCGCTCCTCACCATGAGGGTGGAGATCTCGCCGGGGCCAAGTCGCGCCACAAGTTCAGTCCTCGTCCTGAGGAGCCCGCCGGAGGCGGGCGTCTCGAAGGACGGTGGCGGCCTAGATGCCTGCTGCAGGCGTCGGCCGGATGCGATCTCCCCTGGAGAAGGGGTGGTGCCCGTCGCGGGCGCGTCAGCCGCTATTTGCTGTCGAGCAGCGGGTCGAGGATGAAGGGTTTCTTCTGGCCGCGCGTGGCGGCGGGGGCGGCATCGGTGCCGTAGCCGGAGTTGAACAGGCCGGGCTTGTTCGCAGCGTCCGTCGCGGTGTCGGCGGGAGCGGCCGACATCTGCGGCGCCGGCGGGGAATTGGCCGGCAGGTCCAACGGGCCCTTGCGCCCGCAGGCGGCGAGCAGAAGGGCTGCGGCGCCCACGACGAGGAGGGCGCGGACTACGGACAGCGGACGGCGACTGCGATTCACGTGTGAGATCCCCATGCGGGCGGCACCATACAGAGATTGCCCCGATGTGGCGAGTGCCGGAGAGCCACGCCACGCCGGTCAAATTTCAGACAGCAGCCCTACTTTCGCTGTTTTTCCAGCCGCTTCAGCCAGGCTTTGGCCTGCGCGGCCACGTTCTTCGGCGCGGTGCCGCCGTAGCTGGTGCGGCTCTTCACCGAGGACTCGACCGAGAGCACGCCGAGCACCTCCGCTGATATCTTCGGCTCGACCTCCTGCATCGCCTGCAGCGGCAGCTCGTGCAGGGCGACGCCCTGCTTGGCGGCCAAGGCCACGATCCGGCCGGTGACGTGGTGGGCCTCGCGGAACGGCATCTTCAGCGTGCGCACCAGCCAGTCGGCGAGATCGGTCGCGGTGGCATAGCCCTCACCGGCGGCGGCCTTCATCCGCGCCTCGTCCGGGACGAGGTCGAGCGCCATGCCGGTCATGGCGCGGATGGCGAGCGACAGCGCCGCGAACGCCTCCATCGCGCACTGCTTATCCTCCTGCATGTCCTTCTGATAGGCGAGCGGCAGGCCCTTCATGACGATCAAGAGCCCGTTCAGCGCGCCGATCACGCGGCCGGTCTTGGCGCGGACCAGCTCGGCGGCGTCCGGGTTGCGCTTCTGCGGCATGATCGAGGAGCCGGTGGTGAACTTGTCCGACAGCTTGATCAGGCCGACCAGCGGCGAGGTCCAGATCACGATCTCCTCGGCGAAGCGCGACAGATGCACGGCGCAGATCGAGGCGGCCGACAAGGTCTCCAGCACGAAGTCGCGGTCGGAGACGGCGTCGAGCGAATTGGCCATCGGACGCTCGAAGCCGAGCGCCTCGGCGGTGGCGTGGCGGTCGATCGGGAACGAGGTGCCGGCGAGCGCGGCAGCGCCGAGCGGCGATTCATTGAGCCGCTTGCGGGCGTCGAGGAAGCGGCCGCGGTCGCGCCCGGCCATCTCGACATAGGCCAGCAGATGGTGGCCGAAGGTGACGGGCTGGGCGGTCTGCAGATGGGTGAAGCCGGGCATCACGGTGCCGGCGAACGCCAGCGCGCGGGTCGCGAGCGCATGCTGGTAGGCGGCCAGCGCGGCGTCGATGTCGTCGATGGTGTCGCGCACAAACAGGCGGAAATCGGTCGCGACCTGGTCGTTGCGCGAGCGCGCGGTGTGCAGGCGGCCCGCGGCCGGGCCGATCAGCTCGCTCAGCCGGCTCTCGACATTCATATGGATGTCTTCCAGCGCCCGCTTGAACTCGAACGAACCCTTGGTGATCTCTGACAGAATCGTGTCTAGACCCTTGCCGATATTTTTCGCATCACCCGCGGTGATGATGCCCTGGGCGGCGAGCATGGCGGCGTGTGCCTTGGAAGCGGCAATGTCCTGTGCGTAGAGATGGCGATCGACGTCGATCGAGACGTTGATGTCCTCCATGATCGCGTCGGGACGCTCCGAGAACCGTCCGCCCCACATCTTGTTGCTCATGCCTGAACCGCTTCTTAGACCTTGCTGACCGCCATGGGATGGGACACACCGTCCGGCGCCGCCCCGAAACTCGCGCTCCTGATAGCCGCAACCGACCCGAGATGACAAACGATAAGCCTGAGCCGTCCCCTGCCCGCCCCGCCCGCTCGCGCCGAACGCTGCTCGCGGCCAGTGCCGTCGCGGTCGTCGCCGTGGCCGGCATCGCGGCAGTGACCTTAGGCGGATTGCTGAAGGGACGGCCGGCAGGCGACCAGGCGTGCCAGGCGGCGGTCGCGACCGCCAAGCGGATCGCGCCGCTGATCAAGGGCGAGGTGGCGGCGCTGACGGCGGCAACAGTGCCGCTGCGGCTGCCGGATCTCGCCTTCGAAGACGGCTCGGGGGCAGCGAAGAAGCTGTCGGATTTTCGCGGCAAGACGGTGCTATTGAACCTCTGGGCGACATGGTGCGTGCCGTGCCGCAAGGAGATGCCGGCGCTGGACGGGCTGCAGGCCAGGCTCGGCGGCGACGATTTCCAGGTGGTCGCGGTCAACATCGACACCCGCGATCCGGAGAAGCCGAAGGCGTTCCTCAACGACGCCAAGCTGACCCGGCTGGCCTATTTCAGCGACCAGAAGGCCAAGGTGTTCCAGGACCTGAAGGCGGTTGGCCGCGCGCTGGGCATGCCGACCTCGGTGCTGGTGGATTCGAATGGCTGCGAGATCGCGACCATCGCAGGCCCCGCCGAATGGGACAGCCCCGACGCGGTCAAGCTGATCCAGGCGGCGACATCGAAGGCGGCCGCGGGCCTGTAGTTCAACGCGTCATCACGGGGCAGCCCGTCAGGGCTGAACCCGGAATCTCGAGATTCCGGGTTCGATGCTGTCGCATCGCCCCGGAATGACCGCGGATGAGATGACGGCTCGGCCTTGTCGCCTCGGGTTCAAGCCGCGATGTTGAGATTGCCGCCGACGCCGGGGCCGGCATTGGCGAGCGACAGCGTCTGCTGCGCGCCGCCGAGCAGCGTCATGACGGCATCCTTCTGGGCGTTCAGGTTCTGCTTCATCACCGACGTCGCGACCTGCTGCTGAATCGCACCCGTCTGCTGCGCCATGACCGCAGCCACCAAGCTCATATCCATACGCGCTTACCTCTCTGGGGCACACGCTAGCCGAGGAGGCTTAACGAAGCGTATCGAGGGAGCCGGTGGCGGTAAATTCAGCGGGTCGGCACCGGCTTGGGGCCGCGATAGTCGTAGAAGCCGCGCTGCGTCTTGCGGCCGAGCCAGCCGGCCTCGACATATTTCACCAGCAGCGGACAGGGCCGGTATTTGGAATCCGCCAGCCCCTCGTGCAGCACCTGCATGATGGACAGACAGGTATCGAGGCCGATGAAATCGGCCAGCTCCAGCGGGCCCATCGGGTGATGCGCGCCGAGCTTCATCGCCGCATCGATCGCCTCGACGTTGCCGACGCCCTCATACAGCGTGTAGATCGCCTCGTTGATCATCGGCAGCAGGACGCGGTTGACGATGAACGCCGGGAAATCCTCGGAGACGGCGACCTGCTTGCCGAGCCGCCCGACGAACTCCTTGGCCGCCTCGAAAGTGGCGTCGTCGGTGGCGATGCCGCGGATCAGCTCCACCAGCTCCATCAGCGGAACCGGGTTCATGAAATGGATGCCGATGAAGCGCTCGGGGCGGTCGGTGCAGGCGGCGAGCCGGGTGATCGAGATCGACGAGGTGTTGGAGGCGATGATCGCCTCCGGCTTCAGCACCGCGCACAGATCGTGGAAGATCTTGCGCTTGACGTCCTCCTTCTCGATCGCCGTCTCGATGACGAGATCGCAATCGGCCAGGCCGTCGAGGGTTTCGGTGATCGAGATGTGGCCGAGCGCCTGATTGCGGGCCTCCTCGGAGATGACCTTCTTGGCCACCTGACGGGTCAGGTTGCCGTTGATGGTGGCCATGCCCGACTTCAACCGGTCGGCAGTGACGTCGTTGAGCACCACGTCGAGCCCGGCCAGCGCGGCGACATGCGCGATGCCGTTGCCCATCTGTCCTGCGCCGATCACACCGAGCTTGTTGATCTGAGCCATGTTGTCATCCACCCGGACGGCACGCCTGCTGTGCCCGTCCATGCCCTTGGAAGTGAGAACACCGGCCGCCGCGGTCCCATGCGGCCGGTGCCAGCAGCGTTATTTGCCGAGCTTGCCGAGCGCCTCGGTCAGCTCGGGAACCGCCTGGTACAGGTCGGCCACCAGGCCGTAATCGGCGACCTGGAAGATCGGCGCGTCCTCGTCCTTGTTGATCGCGACGATCACCTTGGAGTCCTTCATGCCGGCCAGATGCTGAATGGCGCCTGAAATGCCGACTGCGACATAGAGCTCCGGCGCCACGACCTTGCCGGTCTGGCCGACCTGCCAGTCGTTCGGCGCGTAGCCTGCGTCGACCGCGGCACGCGAGGCGCCGACGCCGGCGCCGAGCTTGTCAGCCAGCGGCTCGATGTACTTGGCGAAGTTCTCGCGGCTCTGCATCGCGCGGCCGCCGGAGACGATGATCTTGGCCGAGGTCAGCTCGGGGCGGTCGCTCTTGGCGACCTCCTCGCCGACGAAGGTCGACAGCGCCGGATCGCCGGCCGCCGCGACGGTCTCGACCGACCCGCTGCCGCCCTCGCCTGCCGCGGCGAAGGTCGAGGTGCGCACGGTGATGACCTTCTTGGCGTCCTTCGACTTCACGGTCTGGATCGCGTTGCCGGCATAGATCGGCCGCTCGAACGTATCGGGCGCGACGACCTTGATGATCTCCGACACCTGCATCACGTCGAGCAGCGCCGCGATACGCGGCATCACGTTCTTGAAGCGCGAGGTCGCGGGCGCAACGATCGCGTCGTAGTTCGCGGCGAGCTTGACGACGAGGTCGGCGAGCGGCTCGGCGAGATCGTGCGCGTACGCCGCATCGTCGGCCAGCAGCACCTTCTTGACGCCGGCGAGCTTGGCGGCGGCATCGGCCGCGCCCTTGGCGCCCTGGCCCGCGACCAGCACGTCGACGTCGGCGCCGAGGGCAGCAGCCGCCGTCAGCGCCTTGTTGGTCGCGTCCTTGATCCCGGCATTGTCGTGTTCGGCAATCAGCAGCGTGGCCATCAGAGCACCCCCGCCTCGGTCTTGAGTTTGTTGACGAGCTCGGCGACGTCCTTGACCTTGACGCCGGCCTTGCGGCCCGCCGGCTCGGTGGTCTTGAGCACCTCGAGCCGCGGCGTGAGATCGACGCCGGTGTCGGCGGCGGTCTTCTCGGCGATCGGCTTCTTCTTCGCCTTCATGATGTTCGGCAGCGACGCATAGCGCGGCTCGTTGAGGCGCAGGTCGGTGGTGACGATCGCCGGCCCCTTCAGCTTCACGGTCTGTAGGCCGCCATCGACCTCGCGGGTGACCTTGAAGTCGGAGCCTTCGACCTCGAGCTTGGAGGCGAAGGTCGCCTGCGCCCAGCCGAGCAACGCCGCCAGCATCTGGCCGGTCTGGTTCGAGTCGTCGTCGATCGCCTGCTTGCCGAGGATGATCAGGCCCGGCTGCTCCTCCTGGGCGACGGCCTTGAGGATCTTGGCGACCGCCAGCGGTTCCACGTTGCCCTCGGCCTTGACCAGGATGCCGCGGTCCGCGCCCATCGCGAGCGCCGTGCGGATCGTCTCCGAGGCCTGCGCGGGGCCGATCGAGACCACCACCACCTCGGTCGCCTTGCCGGCTTCCTTCAGCCGCAGCGCTTCCTCGACGGCGATCTCGTCGAACGGATTCATCGACATCTTGACGTTGGCGAGCTCAACGCCCGATCCGTCGCTCTTGACGCGGACCTTGACGTTGTAATCGACCACCCGCTTGACCGGCACCAGAACCTTCATCGATCCTCTTTCGCTCTAAATTGTCCGGGGTTGACCTTTCGGGCGCGGAACCTAAAGCCCCCATCCCCCCCGGTCAACGCGCGACGGGCGAAAAAACGCAGGCCCGCACGCCGCCGGGTTAACGGTTTTGCCCGGGCACCCACAACACGTCGCCGGCGCCGTTCCGGTTCGCGGCCCGGCTGGCCACGAACAGGAAATCCGACAACCGGTTCATATAACGAATGGCGGCCTCGCTGACCGGCTCGTCGGGCTTGCCGGCGAGCTCCGTCATGATCCGTTCCGCCCTGCGGCAAATGGTACGCGCGACATGCAGATGCGCCGCCGCCGCGGTTCCCCCGGGCAGCACGAACGACGTCAGCGGCGAGAGCCGATCATTCAGCGTATCGATGTCACGCTCCAGGCGGTCGACCTGGCTGGCGACGACGCGCAGCCGCTCCGCCTTGCCCTCGCGCTGCGGCACGGCCAGATCGGCGCCGAGGTCGAACAGATCGTTCTGGATCAGGCCGAGCATCGCATCGATCTCGGGCGCATCGGCCAGATGCAGCCGGACCACGCCGATCGCAGCGTTGGTCTCGTCGACGGTTCCATAGGCGGAGACGCGCAGATCGTACTTGGGACGGCGCTCGCCATTGCCGAGCGCGGTCGTGCCGTCGTCACCGGTCCGCGTGTAGATGCGATTCAGGACCACCATGCTGCTTCTCAACGTCCGTTTCTCGACGCCTCGGCGTCTCGGTCTCAGCGCCCCATCGCCCAGATCGCCGCCATGGCAATGACGACCGCGACGAACTGCAGGATCACCCGCCAGCGCATCAGCTTCTGCGACAGGTTCGGCGAGCCGCCGCGCGTCATGTTGACGAGGCCGAGAAACAGCACCAGGGCGACCGCGCCGACGGCGATGGGAAGGATGAATTTACCGAGAAGTGAAGCCATCGGGGCTAGATAACACCGCAGACGCAAGAGCGCCATGGCGGATCCGCGCGGCCGGCGCTGCAACTTCTGGCTTTTGGACCCGTAATATCGGATTGTACAAACCAAGTTTCCTTTGCGGAGTGCAGGGACAGGTGAAGGCGCTTCGCTACATCTTCCACGTCGTCATGGACGCGTTCTACACCTTCCTCGCCGACGACGGCTGGGCGATCGCCAGCCATATCGCGCTGTCGACCCTGATGGCGCTGTTTCCGTTCCTGATCGTCCTGACCTCGCTCGCCGGCTTTCTCGGCTCCAAGGACCTGGCCGACCAGGCCGCCACCCTGATGCTCGAGACCTGGCCGGCGCAGGTGGCGGATGCGCTGACCGGCGAGATCCACGACGTGCTGACCACGACCCGGACCGATGCGCTGACCATCGGCGCCGTGCTCGCGGTCTACTTCGCCTCGAATGGCGTCGAGGCGCTGCGGGTCGCGCTCAACCGCGCCTATGGCGTGATCGAGCAGCGCCGCTGGTACTGGCTGCGGCTGGAATCGATCGGCTATACTCTGGTCGCCGCGTTCACGGCGCTGGCGATGTCGTTCCTGATCGTGCTCGGCCCGCTGATGCTGGCCACAGCCCGGCGCTATTTGCCGCTGGCGGTCGAAGCCAACGAGCGCTTCGTCAACCTGTCGCGCTACGGCATCACCATCAGCGCGCTGATCGTCGCGCTGTTCATCCTGCACGCCTGGCTGCCGGCGGGCCGGCGCAGCTTCATGCAGATCGTGCCCGGCATCGTCTTCACCTTCGTCGCCTCGCTGGTGTCGGGCATCGTGTTCGGCCAGTATCTGGCGCGCTTCGCCTACAACTACGTCACGATGTATGCGGGGCTCGCGTCGGTGATCATCGCGCTGGTGTTCCTGTATTTCATCGCCGCGATTTTCGTGTATGGCGGTGAGTTGAACGCCTCGATCATCAAGTCGCGGCTGCCGCGCGGCGTGTCGCTCCAAGAAGCGCAGTCGCTAGAGCCCGCGGCGAAACGGGCTTGAGCAGGAACGCGTCCGCGCCGGCAGCGCGCGAGGCCGCCTCGTCCTCGCCGCGCCCGGACACGCCGATGATCGGGATAGTCCCGTGGGGCGCGTCCAGCTTGCGAATGCGAGCAATCGCCTCGACGCCGTTGATGCCGGGCAGCACCATGTCCATCAGCACCGCATCGTAATTGCCGGCCGCGATCCGCTCCGGCGCCGCCTCGCCACGGCCGATGAACTCGGCCTGGTGGCCGAGCTCGTTGAGGATGGTGTTGAGCACCACGCGGCCGAACGGATTGTCCTCGACCCCGAGGATGCGCAACGACCTTGTCGGCGCCAGGGTCGCGCCATTCTCCGATCCGCCCGCCGCGGTGTGCGGCGCGGCCGCAACGGTCAGCGTCACGGTCAACGTGAAGGTCGTGCCGCCGCCTTCATGCGGCGCCACGGCGACATCGCCCCCCATCGCGCGCGCCAGTTGCCGGACCGAGGACAGGCCGAGGCCGGCGCCGCCGAAGCGCGAGGCGATCGAGACATTGGCTTGGCTGAACGGGCGGAACAGCCGCTTGATCTCCTTCAGGGTCAGGCCGATGCCCGAATCCGAGACGTGGAAGGCGATCGCGGCGCGGCCCCTGTTCGCGCCTCGGCCTGCGCCCGTGCTCGGCTTGCCGCGACCGCCGCGACGTGCGGGAACGACCTCCAGCGCGACGCCGCCCTGCTCGGTGAACTTCACCGCATTGTCGATCAGGTTCTCCAGCGCAGCGCGCAGCCGCACGGGATCGCCGAACACGAGTCCCGGCAAGTCGTCGGAGACGTGGACCTTGACATCCAGCCCCTTGGCGGCGGCGCGGCCCGACAGCGAGTCTCCGGCGGCCCGCGCCAGCACGCGCAGATCGAACAGATCCTCACGCAGCAGCGCGCCGGCGGTTTCGTCCTTGGCGGCATCGACGAACAGGGTGGCGAGGCTCGACAGATGCTCCGCGCCGGCCTTGATCGTATCGACCCAGCGCCGCTCGCGCTCGCCGAGCTCGGAGGTGGCAAGCAGGTCGCTGATGGCGAGAATGCCTGTCAGCGGCGTGCGCACCTCATGAGCGAACACCGCCAGCGCGGCTTCGACGACCCCTGGTGATCCGGCGGCAGCCCTGGGCACAGACTTCGCGGCTTCGGGCTTCCTCACTCCGGACTTGGCCGCGCTTCGCCGGCTCCCCGCCATCGCCGTGACCTGAGGAACGTGCTTCTTGAGCGGTCGCGCCTTGGCGCGCTCCTTGGCCGGCGCCGCCTTCGCGGCCTTGGTCTTCGGCGGTTGTGTCTTCGGCGTTTGTGCTGCGGACGACGGCATCCTCACGGATGTCGTCCTGGAGGACGCCTTTTCAGCGGGCGCTCTGGACGCGCCGGCGGGCCTGGGCGCAGCCGGCTTGGCCGGTCGGGCCCGACGCCCCGTACTCATCTTCCGAACGCGCTTCATCATGGCCCCTGTGACATGAACTCCGAAAAACGAAGGGGCACTTGTACTGTCATGTCTCGTCGTGCCGCTTTCGATTGAAGCTCCCGATTACCCGCGCCATTGAGCAGCATGGCACGGTCGTTTCCGGGTGTCACGATGCCCCGGAGGTTGTCCCCGCCGGAAACATTCGGAGATATCAGGGCTGCGGACAGGACACGGCTAGACCATGCCGATCCTGTGTCGGATTTCCGTCGGCGAGACGCCTTCCGCGCGCAAGGCGCGCAATCCCGTCGCCTGGGTGGACTTGGACAGCTTGTGGCCCTGCGCGTCGCGAATCAGTTGGTGATGCCAATAGGCCGGGGCCGGCAGGCCGAGCAGGACCTGCAGCAGCCGGTGGACGCTCGTGGCATGAAACAGGTCCTGTCCACGCACCACCTCCGTCACCCCCTGCAGGGCGTCGTCGATCACGACGGAGAGGTGATAGCTGGTCGGCGTCTCCTTGCGCGCCAAGACCACATCCCCCCAGGCCTCCGGCCTTGCTTCGACCCTGCCACTCTCGCCCGAAGGCCCGGCGCCGTGCTCGTCCCAGGCCGCCCGGCCCGCGCGCGCGACCGCGGCGGCCATGTCGAGCCGCAAGGCATAGGGCGCGCCGCCGGCCATCAGTGCCGCACGGCGCGCTCCGGAGAGCGAGGTCGCGGTCCCCGGATAGAGCGGCGCGCCATCCGGATCGCGCGGCCACCTCCCCTCTGCATCCCGTTGCGCGACCATCCGCGCGACCTCGGCCCGGCTCTCGAAGCTCGGATAGACCAGCCCCATGCCCTGCAGCCGCTCCAGCGCAGCGCCGTACTCGGCGAGGTGCTCCGATTGCCGCCGCACCGGCCGCTCCCAGGCGATGCCGAGCCAGGCGAGATCCTCATAGATCGCCTGCTCGAACTCGGGGCGGCAGCGGGTCGGGTCGATGTCCTCGATGCGCAGCAGCAAGCGGCCGCCGCTCTGCTGCGCGCATTGGAAGTTCAACAGCGCCGAATAGGCGTGGCCGAGATGCAGATAGCCGTTCGGGCTGGGGGCGAATCGGAAAACGGGTGGCATGTCATCTCGTCCTTGCCGGACTTGAGCTGGCGTGGTCCGACGATCATTCTTCGCGGGCTCGTTCGATCCGAGATGGATACGCGGGTCAAGCCCGCGCATGACAATGGAAAAGGTCGCACTGAGATGACCCTTCACCTCGATAGCCAGGACATCCTCGAGGATGCGATCCGCGACCTGGTGAAGCAGGACGTGCGGCTGGCGCCGATCCTCGCCGCCGCCGGCATGCCGGCGCTGCGGCGGCGCGAGCCGGGCTTCGCGGGGATCGCCCATATCGTCTGCGGCCAGCAGCTGTCGACCGCGAGCGCGGCCGCGATCTGGGGCCGGCTGCAGGCGGCGTTCGATCCGTTCGATGCCGACGCCATCCGCCGCGCCCGCGCCGACCGGCTGGGACGGCTCGGTCTCTCTGCGGCCAAGATCAAGACGCTGAAGCACATCGCGCGCGAGCTTGGCGCCGGGCGGCTCAATCTCGACGTACTCGCCAATGAGGACGCCGATGCCGCCCACGCCGCCTTGACCGCCCTGCCCGGCATCGGACCGTGGACCGCCGACGTCTACCTGCTGTTCTGCCTCGGCCATGGCGATGCCTGGCCGGCCGGCGACCTCGCCGTGCAGGAGGCGGTCAAGGTCGGGCTGGGCCTGGCGACGCGGCCAACGGCCAAGCAGATGATGCCGCTCGCGGAAAGCTGGCGGCCGCTGCGCGGCGCGGCGGCGCATCTGTGGTGGAGCTATTACCGCGTGCTCAAGAAGCGCGAGGGCGTCATCGCATCGGCGAACTAACAACTCCGGCGAACGCCGTTTCAAACAAAGTTGGGGTTGCAAAACGGTCATCGATGTCGGCCAGGATCGCGCCACGACGCACAGCAAACGAACGGCCGAGGTCTTCATCATGCAATCGTCCGATTTCATCGTCGCACGCAGCGATCTGCAGCAGTGCAAGACGATCGTCACCGAGCTTCCCGATGGCGACGCGCTTCCTGCCGAGGCGCTGCTGGTGAAGGTCGACCGCTTCGCCTTCACCGCCAACAACATCACCTACGCGCTGCTCGGCGAGCAGTTGAAATATTGGCAACTGTTTCCCGCGCCCGACGGCTTCGGCATCATTCCCGTGTGGGGCTTCGGCGACGTGATCGCGTCCCGCCATCCTGCCGTCGCCGAAGGCGAGCGCCTGTTCGGCTACTTCCCGATGGCGACGCATCTCGTCATCGAGGCCGCCGACGTCGGCAAGCGCGGCCTGCGCGACGCGGCCGCACACCGGCAGGGCGTCGCGCCGGTCTACAACGCCTATGCGCGGGTCGGCGACGATCCCGCCTTTGCCGGACGGCACGGCGATCATCAGGCCCTGCTGCGCCCGCTGTTCATGCTCTCGTTCCTGGTCGACGACTTCCTCGCCGAACAGGCTCATTTTGGCGCCACAACCGTCATCCTGTCCTCAGCCTCGAGCAAGACCGCGTTCGGACTCGCCCACCTCCTGCATACGCTGCGCAAGGGCATCCGCGTGATCGGGCTGACCTCGCCATCGAATGCAGCCTTCGTCCGCTCGCTCGGCTGCTATGACGAAGTCGTGACCTACGATGCGGTCGACATGCTCGACGCGACGTCGCGCGCGGCCTTCGTCGACATGGCCGGCAATGCCAGTCTGCGCGCCGCGCTGCATCGACACTACGGCGACAACCTCGTCTATTCCGGCCGCATCGGCCTGACGCATCAGGACGGCAGCGATGATGTCGAGACGCTTTCCGGCGCCCGGCCCACCTGGTTCTTCGCGCCTGACCAGATCAGGAAGCGCGCCAAGGAATGGGGACCGGGCGGCATCGAGGCGCGGCTCGGCGCGGCGTGGCGGGACTTCGCTCCGCGGCTCGACGGCTGGCTCACGATCACGGAAGGACGCGGACCGGAGGCCGTGCAGCGCGTCTATCTCGACACCTTGCAAGGTCATATTCCGCCGCATCAGGGCCACATGCTGACGATGGCGACGTAGCCAGGTTTTCACCCGCGACCAAAGCCGTGTAGCGTTGCCAGGACTGAGGTTGCACGGAGGCAGGGAGGCGAGGCGATGTCCATTCTCGGAACGGGCAATTTCACCTATCGCATCGTCAAGGACTGGGCCAGGCTGCCCGAGGGCTGGGCGCTAACCGACGTCGCCTCGGTTGCCGTTGACAGCAAGGACCGCGTCTACGCCTTCAACCGCGGCGCCCATCCGATGATCGTGTTCGACCGCGGCGGCAATTTCATCAAGAGCTGGGGCGAGGGCCTGTTCAGCCGCGCCCACGGCCTGTCGATCGACAGCGACGACAATCTGTACTGCACCGACGATGGCGACCACACGGTGCGCAAGTGCACTCCTGACGGCAGGTTGCTGCTGACCATCGGCCTGCCGGAGCACCCGACCCCGTTCATGAGCGGCGAGCCGTTCAACCGCTGCACCCACACGGCGCTGTCGCCCTCGGGCGAGATCTACGTCTCCGATGGCTATGGCAATGCGCGGGTCCACAAATACACGCCCGACGGCAGATTGATCCGCAGCTGGGGCGAGCCAGGCTCGGATCCCGGCCAGTTCAACATCGTTCACAACATCGCGACCGATGCCGATGGCTTCGTCTACGTCGCCGATCGCGAGAACCACCGCATCCAGATCTTCGACGGCGACGGCCGCTACGAGACGCAGTGGAACAATCTGCACCGGCCCTGCGCGCCGTGCGCCTGCGGCGCGGGGCGCAAGACCTTCATCATTGGCGAGCTCGGCCCCGGCATGCCGGTGAACCTCAACGTCCCCAATCTCGGACCGCGGCTGACCATCACCGACGCCACCGGCCGGCGCATGGCCCGGCTCGGCGGCGAACACGGTCCGGGGCTGGAAACCGGCCGTTTCCTGGCGCCGCACGGGCTCGCGATCGACAGTCGCGGCGACATCTATGTCGGCGAGGTCGGCGTCACCAATTGGAGCACGAGCTTCCCGGACCAGCCGATGCCGGACGAGGTCAGGATCTCCCGCTGCCTGCAGAAGCTGGAGCGGGTCCCGGGCTGACTTTTGGTCCGGCTGGTCCTCTCCCCAAACCGAAGACATGCAACTGATTTGCAGTGCAGCGACCTAACCCTCTGCCACGGTTCTGACGCGCTTTGGGCCGAAGCTGGAAGGGCGGGAGAAGCTGTGTCAAGCCATGTGTCAAGCCATTCTTGGGGCTTCACAATCCCGTCACGCTGCATGTAGTATGTGAGGGCATGCTGCTTCGCAGCCGTTATGGAGGCCAGGAGCGTTACTTGAACGCACATGTCTCGCAAGGCGGTTGGCCGGTGTTGGTGCTGAACGCGGACTTCCGGCCGCTGAGTTATTACCCACTGTCTCTCTGGTCGTGGCAAGACGCGATCAAGGCGGTGTTCCTCGATCGCGTCAACATTGTCGAGTACTACGACAGGGCGATCCGAAGTCCCTCCTTCGAGATCCAGCTGCCCAGCGTGGTTTCGCTGAAATCCTTCGTGAAGCCGACGACGCATCCGGCCTTCACCCGCTTCAACGTCTTCCTCCGCGACCGCTTCGCCTGCCAGTACTGCCACTCCGGCGACGACCTGACCTTCGACCACGTCATTCCCCGCAGCAAGGGTGGCCAGACCACCTGGGAAAACGTCGTCGCCGCCTGCTCGCCCTGCAATCTGAAGAAGGGCAATCTGACCCCGCAGCAGGCCAAGATGTTCCCCAAGCAGGCGCCCTACGCGCCGACCGTCCACCAGCTCCATCGCAACGGCCGGCTGTTTCCGCCGAACTACCTGCACGACAGCTGGCTCGACTATCTCTATTGGGACACCGAGCTCGATCCGTAGCGGATCGGCGCTTTGTCGTCGTCGTTGGACCTCTGTGAAATGGCGGAAGCGCTCGCACGGGCGTGCCGGCTGGGGGTGATCGATGTCCGACGTCGACGACCACCGGCTCGATCGGCCAGACGGCTCGCCGAATGGCTCGGCCGTCCGGCGGTATAATGGGCTGGATTAACCCCACCTTAGGCCCCTGTTCAGCATGCTCCTGCGTCGCCGCGTTGGGCGCCGCCATGGCTGCCCGCTTCCGTCACCGATTCAGCAGGGCCGTCCGTTCCGCGCATGCAGACCGCAATCACCGAGTGCAAAGCGGCGGCGCTCGCGAAAGCCCAGGCAGCGAGCTCGCTGCAGAACATTTCCCTGACGCTGTTCGCCAATGTGGCGATCGCAACGTCGCTGGCGCTGTTGCTGTATCTCAGAGAGGGGGGCACGCTGATCTTCTGGTGGCTGGCGGCCGCCATCGCCTTCGCCGCGCTCCGCGCTGGGTGGGTGTCGTACCTGAAGACGTCCGGACGGATCGAGCGCGATCCACAGCGCGTGCTGCGCAATCTCACCATCATGGCTTTCGCCAGCGGCGTGCTGTGGGCGATCGTCCCGCTCGCACTGCCGGCCTTCTCCCGCGCGCACAACGTCAACGACGTCGTCTTCATCATGGCCGGCACCACCACCGGCGCCATCATCCAGAGTCTTGCTTATTCGCCGATGGCGATCGCCTTCGGCGCGCCGCTGATGGGCTCGACCGTGTTGCGGATGCTGATCTCGGGCAGCGATGTCGACTACATCGTTGCGGTCGACGTCGCATTCCTGACCTTCATGCTGTTCCGCGCATCGCGGCTCGGCGAGCGCAACTTCATTGCGAGCCAGAATACCGCCATCGAGGCGACGGTGCTGGCGGAATCCGTCGCCGAGGCCAACCACGCCCTGGAGCGCCTGGTTCGCACGGACTCGCTCACCGGGCTCGCCAATCGCAGTCACTTCCGCATCGTGGCCGCCGCGGCGTGCCGTTCCGGACGTGGGGTCGCATTCCTCCTGATCGACGTCGACAACTTCAAGACCATCAACGATACGCGCGGCCACGACGCCGGCGACCGGGTCATCCAGGCAGTGGCCACCCTGCTGCAGTCCGCCTGCCACGCCGACGATCTGCCGGTTCGCCTGGGCGGCGACGAGTTCGTGGTCGTCATGCAGGGTGACGATGTCGCAAGCCGATCCGTCGCACTCGCCGAATGGCTGATGGCCGCCCTCACGCAGCCGCTCGCGATCGCGGGCCAGTTGCTGCCCGTCAGCTGCTCGATCGGCATCGCGGCGCATGCGGAAGGCTCGATCGATCTGGAAGAGCTCTCCGCCCGCGCCGACGTCGCGCTCTATCGCGCCAAGGACGACGGTCGCGCCTGCATGCGCGTGTTCGACGCCAAGATGCAGTCCGAGCTGACGCTGCAGCGCCGGCTCGATGCGGAGCTCCCCGCCGCGCTGGCCCGCCGCGAGCTGCACGTCGAATTCCAGCCCCAGGTCGCGATGGCCACGCAGGAGGTCATCGGCTTCGAGGCGCTGCTGCGCTGGAAGCACCCGAGCGCCGGACTGATCCCACCGCCGGACATCGTGTCCGCGGCGATCCGATTGCGCCTGTCCGGCCAGCTCACGGAGTTCGTGGGCGAGCGCGTCTGCGCGTTCCTGCGCGCGCTCGACCGCAAGAAGGCGCACGGCATCCGGGTATCGATCAACGTCTCGCCGCGGGAATTCCCGCTTCACTCGCCGGCGCAGACCCTCAAGACCGTCTCCGAGCGCTACGGCGTCGATCCCCACCGGATCGAGATCGAGGTGACCGAAGAGGCGATGTTCGATCCCAAGCGCTGCGCCGACGAATTGAAGCTGATCGACCAATACGGCTTTGGTCTTGCGATCGACGATTTCGGCGTCGGCCATTCCTCGATTGCCAACCTGATGGCGGTCGAGATCGACACCATCAAGGTCGACCGCTCCTTCATCCACGGCATCGCCACCAATCGACGGGATCAGCAGCTCGTCGCCGCCATCACCGCGGTGGCGCTGCCGCTCGGCCACCGCATGATCGCCGAGGGCGTCGAGAGCGAGGCGGACGCCGAGTGCCTTCGCATGCTCGGCTGCTCCTACGGACAGGGCTGGCTGTATGGCAAGCCGATGAAGGAGGACGACGCCATCGCGTGGCTCGTCCAGCATCGCAGCGGTGCTGCTGCCGCGATCGAGCGCTTGCCGCGAAGCGCGTAGGTGCGGCGCGGACGTCGCGCTCACGGATGGAGCAGCACATCGGCAAGACCATGGGCAAGGCTCGGTCCGAAGGCGCCGGCCCACGCGGCGGCGATGACGAGGACGAGTCCGGGGACGAGGCGCAGGGCGAAGGACGACCCGCCGCTGGTCCACGCCACCACGATCTTGCTGATCGTGTTCGCCGACAGCGCCGTGAGCACCGGAGCCACGGCATCGGCGGCGCCGATCTTGCCCGATGCGGCGAGCGCAGCCGCGGCCACCGCCGGCGCATGGGTATCGACGAGACCGGCGACGGCAGCGCTCGCCACCAGGCCGGCTTCGCCGAACGCCTCGCGCAACGCGGCCGAGAGCACGAGCACCGCAGAGATCGTCAGCGCCAGCAACAGCGCGCCCGGCAGGCTGAAGGCGCGTCCGAGCGGCAGATCGGCGGAGCCGCTCTGCCGCAAGCCGACGATCGTGAAGATCGCACCGTAGATCGCCGCCGCCGCGCCGGCACATAGCAGCGGAACCAGCAGCGCCTGCAGCGCCGGCAGGCTGGTGACGGCCAGCACCGCGGCGAGCTGAGCGATGGTCGCGACGGTCGACAATGTCGCGCCCGCAGCCGCGGCACCGCCGAGCTCCGGCGCCTTGCACGCCCGCGCGCCCATCGCGCCGATCGTGGCCGTGCTGGAGACGAAGCCCGAGGCGAAGCCGGATACGGCGAGCCCGCCGCGTGCGCCGAGCAGACGCATCGAGACATGTCCGGCGGCACCGATCGCCATCATCAGGACGACGAGCGTCCAGATGCCGCGCAGATTGAGCGCGCCGTACGGACCGATCGGCTGATCGGGAAGCAGGGGCAGCACGACCAGCGTGGCCGAGGCAAAGATCAGGCCGTCCTTGAGCTCGCTCTCGCTGAGCACCGAACGGACGAAGTCGTGCAGCACCGGCCGGGCCGCCAACAGCACCGCCAGCACGACGGCGACGCCCGCCGCCAGAGCCGGTTGCTCGGTGGCGAGACCGCCGAGCAGGACGGTCAGGATCAGCGCCGCCTCCGACGTCAGTCCCGGATCGTCGCTGTGCGAACGCCAATAGGCGATCGCGGTGAGGACCATGATTCCAGCCGCGACGACGGCCAGCAGCACCTTGCCGCCGATCAGCATGCCGATCGCACCGGCAAGCGACGCCACGGCAAAGGTCCGCAAGCCGGCGGGCGAGCGTCCGGGCCCCTCGCCCTTGCGGCGTTCGCGCTCGAGGCCGATCAGCAGTCCGATGCCGAGCGCAACGACGATCGCGATGATCTCGGGACTGAGGCTCATGACATCCGGCATCGACACGGTCCTGCATCACACCGCCAGGCCAGCGCCGGGGGACATCGGGAAACGCGATACTTCGGCACGAGGGTTCCCATCGGTACGCTCAAGGCGCGACGAATGCGCTGACGATCATCAGCATGCATGTGATGAGACCGAGTGCGGGAATCCATAGCGGCACCCGGACATGCGGACCATCCGATCCGATGCGCCGGATGCGAATACGGAGCAGGCACAGGTTGACGATGGCAAAGATCGTCAGCGTCGCGAGCGAGGTGCCTTCCGCCAGCCGCTCCAGCGGGAAGGCCAGCGCGAGGACCGCGACCGCCAGCATGACGAGCCCGGTTGCGATCAGCGGCGTTCCGGTGCGGGGATCGACGCGGCCGGCGATGCGCGGCAGGTCGCCCTGCCCCGCCATGCCATAGACGACGCGGGCCGTCATCGTCATCTGGGCGAGAATGGTGTTGAGCGTGGACACGATCGCGATCGCATTGAAGGTCGCCGGACTGATGCCCGCTACGGCATTGAACACCAGGCTGAGCGGCGCGGACGAGGCCGACAGCGTGCCCGGCGGCACGGCGGTCACCGCGATCGCTGCAATCAGCACATACAGCACGGTGGTGATCAGCAGCGTGAGCGCCATCGCCCACGGAATGTTTCGCTGCGGGCTCTTGGCCTCCTCCACGACGTTGGCGAGGTCCTCGAAGCCGACGAAGGCGAAGAATGCGAGCAGGCCGGCGAAGGTGATGCCTGAGAGAACGCCGAGATCGAGCGGCGGCGGCGCCAGCAAGGCAGGGCCGAACGCGACGCCGGAGTGAACGGCCGAGACGACGATCCACACCAGTCCGCCGGTCTCGATCAAGGTCAGCAGTCCGGCGAGCATCACCGATTCGAGAATGCCCCAGGACGCGACCATGCCGAGCGCGACCACGATTGCCATCGCGATCAACGGCGTCGGCAGATCGATCAGCTGCCGGATGTAGCCGGCGCCGCCGAGCGTCACCGCGGCCGCCGCAATGATGCCGGTGGCGAGCCGCAGCGAGCCGACCGCCGTCGACAACAGCCGCGACTTGAAGGCCGCGCGGGCATAGGCGGCTTCGCCGGCACTCACAGGATAGCGGGTCGCAAGCTCGGCATAGGAGGCGGCGGTGAACGCCATCACGAACGCCGCCAGCGCAAAGGCCCAGGAGGAATGGACTCCCGCATGACCGGCGACCGCGCCGATCAGGACGTAGATGCCGGCTCCGACGGTTACGCCCGTGCCATAGAGGACCAGCAGCGGCAGTCCGAGCCGCCGCCGCAAGCCAGATGGAGGCACGATTGGATCTTGCGGCACCACGACGTCCATTCTTGATCACAACGAACAACAGAGTTGTAGGGGCTTAAGGGAGCAAGCGCGAGCGCTCTTGATCCCGGTCAATCCGGAGGGCGCGCCCGCGGCCGGCTGCTGCGGCATTCGGCTGCCGGGCCTTCTTCGCGAGGCGCGTTCGCCTTCACGGCCATCGGCCAACTTGAGATGCGCCGCGTCGAGACATGACTTCGCACTCTCGCGGCGCGATGGGCCCGAGCTGTGCTGATCGATCTCCTCTCGAAACGAGAGGGCGCAGGGAAGACCGAGCCTCGGCCGAGGCCCGTGGCCCCCGTGCGGAGAAAATGCACGGGGCAGGAACCACAGGTTCAGCCGGAGCGACCCGGCCTTCCCTGCGCGATGGTTTTCACGGCTGCTCCGCGCTCTCCCCGGGGACCGGCTTGTTTGCCCCCGTCGCTCGCAACCACGCACGAACGTGATCGCAAGCTTGGCGCCAGCTTCGGGGCGCCAGGACCACACGGCTTGACCGTCCGCCACGACATCAGTCGTCTTGCGCGCGAACGCGCCCGACCTCGCGACGGCCACCACTCCCCGCCCCCGCGTATCGTGACGACGCGTACGCCCCTCTCTGCATGAGGCGGGATGCGCGGGAGATAAGCATGATTTCCGAAAAAACGAAACAAGAATATTTTCCGCAGGCGGGCTGGACATCAGCGGCAGATTGCGCTCGCCACCTCGATCGATTTGCCCGACGGGCAGCCCGGTACAACCTGCCTACGCCAATGCGATGGATTGCTCGTGCCCGTCCCGCCTTTCACCGCGGACGGCAGCAGCTTAGGATGCCATCGTCTCCACAATCCGGAACACGCGACGTGCCCGACTTCGAGCCGATCTACACCACGACCGGCGCCGAGAGCGTGGGCCGCTTCGTGGCAACACACTACGCGCTATCAGAGCCGCTCGCGTGCCGCCTGATGAACCGCGGCTTCAACGACGTCTATCTGATTACATCCGCAACGGGCGCACGCTACGTCTTCCGTCTGTCGCATCACCGCGCCCGCGGCCCGGCCGATGTCCGCACCGAGACCGACTTCCTCGCACATCTCGCGCGCTGCGGCGTGCCGGTGGCCGCGGCGGTTCCGGCGCGCGACGGCGCGCTGTTCGTACGCGGCGAGGCGGCGGAAGGCCGCCGCGAAGGCGTGCTGTTTCACGCCATCGAGGGACGCACCCCGGAGGTCGCATCGCAGAGCGACGCGCGCGCCAACGGCGTGACGCTTGCCCGAGTGCACGCGGCGGCGATGTCCTATCGGCCCGAAGCGCCGCTCTATCTTCTGGACCTCGACCATCTGCTGCACCGGCCGCTCGCGCGCGTTCAACGGCTCTGCAGTCTGATCGATGCCGATGATGGCGGCTTTCTCCAGGACGTCGCGGAGCGAACCGCCGCACGGATCGAGGCGATGGAGAGCCTGACATGGACGCATTGTCACGGCGACTGCCACGGCTTCAATGCGCGCATCGGCCCCAGCGGCGAGGCCGTGTTCTTCGACTTCGACGACGGCGGTCCCGGCTATCTGGCCTATGACATGGCCGTGTTCCTGTGGGCCAAGCTGTCGTTCGGCCGGCGCTTTCATGCGGCGTGGCACGCCTTCGTCGACGGCTACCGCTCGGTCCGCCCGATCTCGGCCGCTGATTTCGAGGCCGCGCATGCCTTCGTGATCGTCAGGCACTTCTGGCTGATGGGCGAGCAGGCCAGCCGTTCGCGCGAATGGGGTAGCGAGAATGTCCGCTGGGTCACGCAGCAGCGGGAATTTCTTGAAGGCTGGGAGGCGCAGCAGCTTGCGACGCGCTTGCTATGAGCTTGGGCGGATCGGAGGGATTGAACCGGAGAGCTCCGGCGGCCGACGCATGATCCGGCGTTCAGGCTTGCAGGGTTCGGTCCCTTCCGCGGCGACGATGACGAGATTAACGTTTCGCGATCCTTCCGCCGCGACCGAAGCAGACGCAGCACGCCCGCATCGGAGATTTTGAGCCATGACAGACACGATCGTTCAGTCACGCCGGCTGGGCATCATCGGTTGCGTGATCGGGCTTGTTGCTCTGGCCGCGGCGGTTCTGCCGCATTGGGTGCTGCCGGTGATCGATCCGCCGCCGCCGATCGACAAGGTCATCGTCGATGTCGGACATCGCGTAAAGGAGCGCCTGATGGCGCGCATCAAGGGCGCCGACTACCAGGCGCCGGTGCGCGAGACGTCCTGGACCGACCGCCTGCACCAGCAATTGCCGGTGGCCGCGGTCTCGCTCGGGTTGCTTGCGATCATTCTCGGCGTCGTGGGTCAGTTGCGTCGCGAGGAGCGGCACGTCGCGGCGATGGCGACGACCCTGGGCGGCTGCGCGATCGCCGTGCAGCTCTCCTTCTTGCTGATGGGCGCGCTGATCGTGGTGGCCATCATCTATTTCCTTGGCGATTTCCTCGCGCTGTTCTGATCGCGAGGATGCACGTGCCTGGATCTGCCGGCTGCGGGCAGATGCGCCGTTGTCCATCTTCGATGCCGCCCATTCTGTGCGAGCGCAGCGAAGAATCCAGTGTGGTGCGCGGGGCCCTGGATTGCTTCGTCGCTGCGCTCCTCGCAATGACGGAGAGAAAGCGAGCTGCTCGAAAACGACGGGGCATCCGTGTCCTGTACGTCACAGCGGGACATCGGTTGAATGATGCACATTGCCAATATGATCGGGATGTGATTACTACGCGCTCCGGCGTCGAGCATTCCGCTCCGCCGCACAGGAGAGAGACGATGACTGCGATCATCCGTTGCTCCGCCAGGAGCCGCCAGGACTGATCCTCGCGTGAGGCGAGGCTTGGTCTGGCATGCGTGCGTCCGCGCGCGCTGATCGTCCCTGACCAGTTCTCCCTATCTTTCTCCAAGGTATTTACATGGGCAATTCCCATCGCGTGGACGGCCGTGCGCCGGTCCACGGCTTCTACTCGTCCAGCTCCTGGATCGAGGGCGCCGCTGCACGCCAGCTCGAAACGGTGGCTGACATCTGTGGCGTGCGTGCTGTCGCCGGCATGCCGGATCTGCATCCCGGCAAGTTCGGTCCCGTCGGCTGCGCCATTCTCGCCGACCACATCCATCCGGCCTTCGTCGGCTCCGATGCGGGCTGCGGCATGGCGCTGTTCGCGCTCGACCTCGCTTCGCGCCGGATCCGCGTCGACAAGGCGGCCGACCGGCTGCGCGACGTCGCCACACCCTATGACGGCGACATCGTGAGCGAGCTCGCAGCTCATCAGCTTGCGCCGTCCGACTTCGATGCGTCGCTCGGCACGATCGGCGGCGGCAATCACTTCTGTGAGCTGCAGGCGGTCGAGGAGGTGTTCGATCCGTCCTGCGGTATCGATCGCGACCGCGCTCATCTGCTGGTGCATTCGGGCTCGCGCGGCCTTGGCCACGCGCTGCTCGAACGGCACGTTGCGGAGGGTCTCAAGCCACTCGCGCCGGACAGTGAGGCTGGCCACGCCTATCTGGCAGCGCATGACCACGCGCTGCGCTGGGCGTCGCTGAACCGGCAGGTGATTGCGCAGCGGGCCGCGACGGCCCTGCGCTGCGAGGCCGATCCGGTCTGTGCGTGCTCGCACAATTGCATCGAGCATCGTGCAGACGACGTGTTGCACCGAAAGGGGGCGGCGCCGTCCGACCAGGGGCTCGTCGTCGTGCCGGGCTCGCGCGGCGCGCTGTCCTATCTGGTCGCGCCGCTCGCGTCAGCGCCAAAGGAGGCGTTGTGGTCGATCGCGCATGGCGCCGGTCGCAAGTTCGACCGGAGCTCGATGATCGGCCGTGTCGGCGCCACGCGATCGGATCGCGAGCGTCTCGCGCGCAATCCGTTCGGCGGCCGCGTGATCTGCGAGGACCGCGCGCTGCTCGCCGAGGAGGCGCCGGAAGCCTACAAGCCGATCGCCGGCGTGATCGCCGATCTCGAAGCATTCGGGCTGGCGCGCGTCGTCGCCAGCTTCCGCCCGCTGGTGACGGTGAAGAAGATCGCCACCGAGCGGCGGCAGAAGGAGGACCGCCGATGAGACGGCTCCTCCTCACATCGGGACGCGGTCCGGCCGAATGCCGGATCGCGGTCGCGCATGCGCTGCAGCGGCTCGCCGACGAGGCCGAGGCGGCGGACTGCGAATGCGCGATCGCGCGAGAGCAGACCGACCGGCATGGCCCGGCCAGCGCGATCGTCGTGCTGGACGGGCCGACGGCGTCCGACCTCGCGCGGCGCTGGACGCAGGGCTCGCTGCTCTGGGTGTGCCGCAGTCCGCTGCGGCCGCATCACGGCCGCAAGAACTGGTTCGTCGGCATCGTCGATCTGCCCTTGTCGGAGCAGGTGGCGGCGTTGGCGGCCACCGACGTCCGGTTCGAGAGCTTTCGCGCCGGCGGGCCCGGCGGCCAGCACCAGAACAAGACCGAGAGCGCGGTGCGCGCGGTTCACGTGCCGACGGGGCTGGCCGCGATCGCGCGCGACGGCCGCTCCCAGCATCGCAACAAGGCGCTGGCGCTCGCGCGTCTCGCCGCATTGCTGGACGGCCGCGCGCGCCTGGCCGACGCCGGCGAGGCGCGCCTCATTCACGCGGCGCATGACCGCGTCGAACGCGGCGCAGCCGGGCTGCGCTTCGAGGGACCGGCGTTCAGGCCAGCGGGATGATCATCGGACGGCCGGGGGCAGGGACGCTGCTGGCTGCGAGATCCTCGCTCTGCGAAGAACCCGTTCCACGCGCGCGGCGCCGGTCTTTGGTCAGCACCGCGCCGAGGGCTGCGGGAGCTATCAAGGCGCCCGGCAGACCTCGGCAAAAGTCTGCAGCTGCTCGCGCGGCTTGAAGGGAGCAACCGTCTTCCCGTCAGAGCCGATGCATCCCCAGGTCCCGCCTTCGAACCAGCTGTGCTCGCCTTCCGATACGAGCGAACACCCGAGGCAAACGACGGCGACGCCCTTCTCGAATGGATAGGCGCCGTCATAGATCGCGGGGATCACGAGCCTCAACGATGGATCGATGTATCCGATCTTCGCGCCCACCGGCGACCGGGCACGCCCCTCCGTAAACTCTTCCGCGCCGTTGTCGTAGGCCATCACCGCGGCCATGACACCATCCCGATTCACGTAGAACCAGCGGCCTGCTTCGCCCTTCGACCTTCCGAGCACGAGGACATCAGCCAGTCCATTGCGGTCAAATTGCAGACCAGCCCGGAAGGAGGGAGTGAGATGGAGCTGCCCATCCTCACCTGCCGCCGCGCAGCCCTTGACGGTCGATCCCGGCTCCCAGCAATCATAGGACGCCATCCGGCCATGATCCCCGTTGTCCGATGCGACTGCCGGAAACGCGCCGGTCGCGAACGAGGCTGCGAAGGTCAGGAGCGCGGCCAGTGCTCTCGTCAGAGGCCGGTTGCGCTGCGCGACGGAGGAGTCATGCGCCATGTGGGGAATCTTCATGCCGGTCATGCCTCACATTCGCACATGACATTGCGGTGCGAAACGGCTAAGCGGTCCGCCCCCCCGGACGGAAACGAGACGAGCATGGCGGCAGCGGCCCATTGTGGCATCGACTTCGGCACTTCGAACACCACGGTCGGCCTCAGCAATTCCGCCTCCGCAGAGCTCATCCCCCTGGAGGGCGAGCAGCGGACCTTGCCGAGTGCGATGTTCTTCGATTTCGAGGATCACGGCACCCAGTTCGGGCGCAGCGCGATCGAGCGCTATCTGACCGGCCACGACGGCCGCTTCATGCGCGCGCTGAAGAGCATCCTCGGCACCGCGCTGATTCACGAGAAGACCTATATCCGGCAGAAGGCGGTGCCGTTTGCCGGCATCCTCGGCTTCTTCTTCGCGCATCTGAAGACGCAGATCGAGACGCGGCTCGGCAGGGAGATCAATCAGGTCGTGCTCGGGCGTCCCGTCCGCTTCGTCGACAAGGATGATGCGGCCGACGCGGAGGCGCAGGGCGCGCTGGAGGGCATCGCGCGCGACCAGGGTTTCAAGCACATCGCGTTCCAATACGAGCCGATCGCCGCCGCGCTCGACTACGAGCAGCAGGTCGCCCGCGAGGAGCTGGTGCTGATCGTCGACATCGGCGGCGGCACCTCGGACTTCTCGATCGTGCGCGTCTCGCCCGAGCGGCGCAGCAAGGCGCAGCGCGAGGACGACATCCTCGCCAATGGCGGCATCCACATCGGCGGCACCGATTTCGACCGGCTTCTCAGCCTGAAGAGCGTGATGCCGCATCTCGGCTATGGCAGCCGGACCGTCGACGGCAAGCGCGAGCTGCCGACGGCCTATTATCACGAGCTCGCCACCTGGCACCGCATCAACCAGCTCTACAAGAGGGGCGTCATCGGCGAGCTGCGCCAGATCCGCTACGAGGCCGAGCGGCGCGATCTGGTCGACCGCTTCATCAAGGTGGTGGAGGAGCATCGCGGCCATACGCTTGCGATCGGCGTCGAGCAGGCCAAGATCGCGCTGACCGCGGCGAAGTCGCTGACCTCGGTGCTGTCGGAGAAGGACGACTGGGCACGCATCCGCTTCACGCGCAAGGATTTCGACCGCGCCATCGCCGATTCCGTCGAACGCGTCGTCGGCACCGTGACGAAGCTGCTCGACGATGCCGGCGTCGGGGCCGCTTCCATCAATACCATCTTCCTCACCGGCGGCTCGAGCATGGTGCCGGCGCTGCGTCAGGCGATCCTGGCGCTGTTTCCGGCGGCGCGCATCGCGGAGACCGACCTGCTCGGCAGCGTCGGCATCGGGCTCGCGCTCGACGCGCAGCGCAAGTTCGGCTGAGCCCGCTCAGCGCGGTTCCGACGCCGAGGGCTGTGGGTCCTGCACCCGGAGTGTCCGCGGCCGTGGTGCGGCGCGCGGCGGAGCCGGCGCCGATCCGGGAGCGCGAGCCTGGCTGCGCTTGGCACGAGCCGGCGGAAGGCTGGTCGTCGTTGTCACAGCACCCGCCCATTCTCCGTCACGAATGATGCGCCAGGGTTCGGGATCGATCGGACGCGATTGCGGAGCAACGACCGCGGGCCGGCTGGCGCGGCGCCGCCGCGGCGGCTCGCTCGACACCGGCGGAGCGACCGGACGGACCATGTCGGATGTCGTCTCGGCGGCCGGCGGCGCATCGGCGGGCATTTCGACTAGGACTGCCGCCGCGGCCGGCTCGGCCGCAACAGGCTCGGCCTGAACGGCGGGCGCAGCTTGAGACGGTGTCTCCGCTCGCACGATCGATCCCGTGGTCTCCTCGACCGGCCCCGACTGGAACATGTCATTCGGCAGCAGCACGCCCGCAATCGCGAGTGCGGCGGCGAGGCTTCTGCCGAGCGAGATCAGCGCAGGACGCTCGCGCGGCAGCGCGGCGCTGCTGATCATCCGGCGCCCGGCATCGACGCCGACCACCGCGACAAAGGCCGCGAAGCCGAGGCTGCCGCCGACGCTGGGCAGGACCGCCGCCGCCTGGACCAGCAACGCGGTCAGCGCCACCGCGGCGACCAGCGGCTGGACCACGCCGTGCAAACGCTGCGGCGACGACATGCCGACGAAACAACCGGCAAAATACGCGTCGGACAGGCGGGCATCGTCCGGCACGAGCTGCTGCAGGACGACGAGACCGGCACAGGCGAGCGCTGCCGAGACGAAGATGCGCGCCGGCCGCCCTGCGGCCGCGACCTGCGGCAGCCTCAGCGCGAACATCGTTGCGACCATTCCGACGCCGCACAGCGCCAGCATGAGCACCGAATGATTGAGACCCTTATCGAAGCCCTGAAGGCTGGCGACGCGCAACGGCACGCCATCGGCGCCGAGCAGCGGCGCGAGACTGAGGAACAGAAACGAGCCGATCGCCGCGAGCGCGCCGAAGCGCCCGCCATAGCCGCGCAACAGCACGACGCGCAGCCGCATTTCGAGCGCGCAGACACTGCAGAACACGAGGCCGCAGAACAGCGACAGCAGCAGGAAGGACCTGTCGATCGGAAGCCCCGACCGCGCCACGCTCTCGCTCAACGCAACGATCGGCGTCATCCCGCTGAAGCTGCCGCCATAGACCGAGGAGGAGAAGGTCGTCGGCAACAGATCTCTGGTTCTTGCCGTGATCAGGCCGGCGCAGAGCAGCAGGGTGGCGGTGACCGACGCGAGCGCCGGGGGCAGACCCGACGTGCTCAGGTGCAGCGTCGCCAGACAGCCGAGAAAGGCGCCGGCGAACGAGGCCAGCGGCACGACATTCAGCAACCGGCGCGGCCAGCGGCGAGAGCCGGGCTCGGACGACTGGTCGAGCGCGCCATCGCGGTCCGCTGTCACGGCCCCGCCAACGTCGACGGGTCCGGCCGCCACTCCGGCGCGGGCTGCACCTCATGGCGGGCCACGATGCGCGGTCGCGCCGTCGCGTGCGGCACCACCCGCGTCTGGTGGCGCTTCAGCGGCGCAGCTAGGACCCCCGCGGCCTGACCGTCGCGAGCGATCCGCCGGGACGGGCCTGCGGAGGCCGGCGACGCGGACTGCTGGGCCGGCTCACTCGGGGGCCGCGCGGCGAGCGGATTGGCGCCCTGCGGATCCAGGATCTGAAGCGGCAGATCCGGCGCTGTGGCAGCGGCCGAGGCCGGCTCGCCGGGCACCATGCCGTCGCGCCGATCCTCGTCACGTAAGGGCATCGTGGTCCGCGCCGGCGCAGCGGCCCCGTCCGCGTTCACGAACGAACCGTTGGGCTCCGCCACCGGCCGCTGAAACATCAGCTCGCTGGAGAGCAGCACCGCGAAGATAGCGAGTGTGGCGACGAGCCCCCGCGTCCAGGCGAGGGCGGTCTGCCACGGCGATTCCCCTGCCTCGACGAACAGCCGGACCGCAGCATCCACGAAGATGACCGAGACGAAGGCGATGTATCCGAGGCTGCCGCCGACGCTCGGCAGGATGGGACCGGTGAGGATCAGCAGAGCCGTCAGCAGCACCGCCGCGGCCATCGCCTGCAGCAGGCTGCGCAGCCGCCGCGACGACGACATGCCGACGAAGCAACCGGCGGAATAGGCGTCGAGATCGGGGGCGTCGCTGGGCAGGAGCTGCAGCACCACGAGGCCGGCAAAGGCCACGGTCGCCGCAACGAAGATGCGCACCGCGCGGCGTGACCCTGCCACGGGCGCCCAGCGCAAGGCGGCCATCGTCGCCAGCATGCCGACCGAGCACAACGCGAAGGTGAGCGCGATGCCGCCGAGCCCCTGCTCCAGGGCGCCGCGACGCGCGATCGGAAACAGCTCGCCCTCGGCGCCGAGCAGCGGCGCCAGACCGACGAACAGGAACGAAGCGACCGCCGCCAGCGCGCCCAGTCGTCCGCCATAACCGCGCGCGAGCCCGCCGCGCAGCCACATGTCGAGCGCGCAGCCCAGACAGAACATCAGTCCGCAGAACAGCGAGAGCAGAACGAAGGCGGCGTCGAGCGGCAGGCCGGCGCGAATGACGCTGGCGTTCAACAGCGCCACGGGAGTCATGCCGACGAAGCTGCCGCCATAGGCCGACGAGAAGAACGTGCTCGGCACCAGATCCGCGGTCCGTGTCAGGATCAGCGAGGAGCACAGCAGCAAAGCCGCCGCCGCCGAGGCAATCAGCGGCGACAGCCCGGCTGCACTCAGATGCAGGGTCATCAAGCAGCCGAGGAACGCGGCGATGAACGACGCCAGCGGCGGGCAGCCGAGCTGGAACAGCTCCGAGCCATAGAACGGCACGGCCCGGCCGAGCTGCCGATCGCGCCATGCGCGCGGATCGAAGCTCTGCTCCGCCCGCAGACGACGTAACTGACGATCCGCCGCTTTGCGCTTCATGTCCACGACACCCCGAATCGCGCCAGCCCAAGATCTGCGTGATGATCTCGCGGCAGGCGAATGGTTGACGTTCGGGCGCAACCCTGAGCCCGAGCCGGCGCAGTTTCCTGCGACGGTTGTACGCGCGCTGCATTCGTGCAGGCTGCGTGTGCTCAAGTCATGCACTGCAATGCAACGTTGTGGAAGTATCGGGCTCCAGTCCGGGCGTGAAAGTTCCTGGCAACCTTAATGGCGGAGCGCGATGCGAATTATCAATGACATGCGAGTTGGACGGCGTAGCAACCCCGGCTTGCAAACGAGCTTGGTAAACGACAGCATGGCGTCATGCTCACGCCCACGTTGCATACCGCCCGTCTGATCCTGCGGCCGCTGGCCCTCGCCGATGCGCCGGCGATCCAGCGTCAGTTCGACAACTGGAACGTGATCCGCAACCTCGCGGCCGTCGTGCCGTGGCCCTATCCTCCCGACGGCGCCGAGACCTTCGTCAGGCTGCAGCTCGACAGGATCGCAGCCGGCGAGGAGCTTTATCAATGGGTGCTGGTGCTGCGCGACGGTGACGGCGAGGCCATCGGCAACATTCACTTCCGGCCGCGCATGAAGTCGGTGAAGGGCCATCGCGGCTTCTGGCTCGCCGAGCGCTATTGGAATCGGGGACTGATGAGCGAGGCGATCGCCGCCGTGAACGACTTCGCCTTCGGTCCGCTCGGCCTCGATCAGTTCACCGTCTGCAACGTCGCGACCAATGTCGCGTCACGGCGAGTCAAGCAGAAGACCGGCGCCGAGTTCGTCGGCTTCATCGAGGTCGCGCACCACAATGGCGAGACCTGCTCCGAGCAATGGATCGTGCGGCGGGAGACGTGGCTGCAACGTCAAGGGAAGCAACGCGCTCCCGCCTGAGATCGTCGGCGCTACGCGCTCGCCGTCACGTCGAGCACCGCCTGCGCAAACGCTTGCGGCGCCTCCTGCGGCAAGTTGTGGCCGATGCCGCCGGTGATCAGCCGGTGCTCGTAGCGGCCGGTGAACTTCCTGGCATAGGCTTCGGGCGCCGGATGCGGCGCGCCGTTGGCATCGCCCTCCATCGTGATGGTGGGCACGGTGATGTCAGGAAAGGTCGCGAGCTTCGCCTCCAGCGCATCGTATTTCGCCTCGCCCTGCGCGAGGCCGAGCCGCCAGCGATAGTTGTGCACGACGATGTCGACGTGATCAGGATTGTCGAAGGCGGCGGCGCTGCGCGCGAATGTGGCGTCGTCGAACGCCCATTTCGGCGAGGCCGTCTGCCAGATCAGCCTGGCGAAGTCGCGCCGGTTCTTGTCGTAGCCCTCGCGGCCGCGCTCGGTCGCGAAGTAGAACTGGTACCACCATTGCAGCTCGGCGGCCGGCGGCAGCGGCATGCGGCCGGCCTGCTGGCTGCCGATCAGATAGCCACTGACCGAGACCATCGCCCTGCATCGCTCCGGCCACAGCGCCGCGATGATGTTGGCGGTGCGCGCGCCCCAGTCATAGCCGGCGAGGGTCGCGGTCCTGATCGCGAGCGCGTCCATCAGCGCGACGATGTCGGCGGCGACGGCGACCGGCTGGCCGCTGCGCAACGCGGTCGGCGACAGCAGCCGCGTCGTGCCGTAGCCGCGCAGATGCGGAATGATGACGCGATGGCCGGACGCGGCCAGCGCCGGCGCGACGTCGGCGAAGCTGTGGATGTCGTACGGCCAGCCGTGCAGCAGGATGACGACGGGGCCGTCGGCCGGACCTGTCTCGGCATAGCCGATGCTGATCTCGCCGGCCTTGACCTGCTTGATCGGTCCGAGCGACGTCGCCGCCCCCGGCCGGATCGCCGGCAGCTTCGTCGCCGCCTTGAAGCTCTGCGCCTGCCCAGCGCTGGAGCCGAGTTGAAAGGCCGCAACGGCGGTTCCGGCAAGGGTGAGGAAACGGCGGCGGTCGGGGTAAAGAACGGTCGGCATGGCGGAGGCTCCTGGTTCCGATGTGCGGTTCTTGTGCGCCATGCATCCGCGCGGCGCTTGGAGGAGGCATTGATTTTTCCTTGAGGCCGGCTTGATTTTGCGGATCGCGTGACGCGAGGGTGAAACCGGCTGCCGCGGCGGCCAGGGCGGTGCATGTGGTGTATTGCTTCGACGATTTCGTGCTCGATCCCGGCCGCCGCGAGCTGCGCCGCGGCGACGACCTGGTTGCGATGGAACCGCAGGTGTTCGACCTGCTCGCGTTCCTGATCAGGACGCGCGACCGCGTCATCAGCCGCGACGACATCCTCGCCGAGGTGTGGGGCGGCCGCATCGTCTCCGAGGCGACGCTGGCGAGCCGCATCAGCGCCGCGCGGAGCGCGATCGGCGACAGCGGCGAGGCGCAGCGCCTGATCCGCACCATTCCGCGCAAGGGCGTCCGCTTCGTCGGGGAAGTCCATGAGCAGGCGGACGCAGTGCAGACGCCGGCGGCGGTTTCGGCCGCGCAAGCCTTCGACGGCCCCGCCATCGCGGTGCTGCCGTTCACCAACATGAGCGGCGATCCGGAGCAGGACTATTTCGCCGACGGGATGGCCGAGGACATCATCACCGCGCTGTCCCGCTGTAGCGGCCTCGCCGTGATCGCCCGCAACTCCTCCTTCATCTACAAGGGCAAGGCCGTCGATATCCGTGCGGTCGGACGCGAGCTCGGCGTCGGCTACGTTCTCGAAGGCAGCGTGCGCCGCGCAGGGTCCCGCCTGCGCATCAACGGACAGCTGATCGATGCGGCATCCGGCGCACATCTGTGGGCGGAGCGCTTCGACGGCCAGCTGGACGATGTGTTCGCGCTGCAGGACCGCATCACCGAAAGCATCGTGGCGGCGATCGAGCCGACGCTCGAGCTGGCGGAAGGCGAGCGGCGCCGCGCCACACCGCCGCTGCATCCGGACGCCTATGATCTGCTGCTGCGCGCCGCCAGCCTGCGCGACGCCTTCGCGCCCGACAGCCTCGCGGCGGCGATCGCGTGTCTGGACCAGGCGCTGGCGATCGATCCCGCCTGCGCGCCCGCGATGGCGGCTTGGGCCTATTGTCAGGCGCTGCGCCATTTCCAGGGCTGGAGCGCGCCGGACGAGACCTATCGCACGGCCGCCGTCGCGCGGGCGTGGCAGGCGTGCGAGCGTGCGCCCAGCGACGCGCAGGTGCTGTGGATGGCGGCCTTCGCGATCTGGAACATGGCCGACGACATCGCCCCGGCACGCGAGCTGTTCCGCCGCTCGCTCGCCATCAACCCCAACTCGGCCATGGCGCTGACCTTGAGCGGGTGGATCGAGATCATGGCCGGACACACGGCTGCGGGCCGAGCGATGATCGAACGGGCTCGGCGGCTGAACCCGCGCGATCCACGGGGCTGGTTCGCAGCCGGAGCGCTGGCGATCTGCGCGGTGGCGGAGGACGATCTCGCAGGTGCCATTCGATGGGCCGAGATCGCGCTGGCGCAGAACCGCCGTTTCGCCGTGGCGCTCCGCGTCCTGATCGTGGCCCTGGTCGGGACCGGTGAGATGTCGCGCGCTGGCGAGGTCGCGCGTCAGCTTCTGAGCCTCGAACCGGATCTCACCGTGTCCGGGTTCCTCGAACGGATCCCGTTTCCGGCCGGAATGCTCGCCACAACCTATGCGGAGGCGCTGCGCGCAGCCGGGGTGCCGCCGTGATCCCGTTCGCGTGCAGCGGACCCTGCTGCAACTGAAATTTTCGACATGAACGGCAAAGTTGCGAAACTTGGCTGGACCTCGTTCACACTACCTTAGGTTCCATTCCGTAGTTTCGCGGAGATCGTCCGGCGGCCATTTGCCGGACGGCGGAGGGGAATTGATGAGGAAATTGCTTCTCAAATTTTACGAAGATGAATCGGGCGCAACCGCGATCGAGTACGGCCTGATTGCGGCCGGCATCGCGCTCGCGATCATCACCATACTCAACAAGCTCGGACTGACCCTGGAAGGCATCTTCACGACCCTGACCACGAAGCTGAACGGCGGCTGATCGATCGATTGTCTGCAATGGCGTTCTCAGGACCGGAGCAATCCGGTCGCCATGGTCGGACTGGCCGGGCCTCGCGCCCGGCCTTTGTCTTTTGATGGAGGTCCATTCTTCGATGGAGCGGCGCCGCAACCGACCTATCAGGGCGTCGTGCTGCGTCCAGCCTGCTCGCAGGCATTCGTGCAGCGCCGGCAGGACTCGGCGCCGATCCGGCAATGGGCATGCATCCCGGCGTGATGCTCGCATTCCTCGGCACAGAGCCGGCATCAACGTATCCGGACGCGCTGACGCCTAACTCTGTTCCCGCCTGCATCCATCATCGATTGGGCGATCAAGTTCAATCGCGCGGCGCGACCTCAATCATCTCACGATCCGCGTGACGGAATTATCACCTCACCGTGCGTCACGGCTTCCGGCATTTCATTCGCCCGCGCCTACGAGCGCCATTTCGCAGAACTGCCATCCGAAACCTTGCGGCGTGCGCGTATGGACGCACCCGTTCGGTTGAGGCACAACAGCTCTCGTCACTGACATCGGCGGCCCGAGCCGCGGACCAAGAACGACGCGCGCAAGCAAAGCGCCGACGATGTGGAGGAATGGATGCTGATTCCGATGGCCGACGTGCCGCGCTGGTATGTGGAGCGCAAACCCAGGGACAGCGTCGCGCTCCGGCACGGCACCGATGTCCTGACCTGGGAGCAGCTCGAGCGCCGCGCCAATGCGCGTGCGCGCGCCTTCGCGGCCAAGGGCGTCAAGCCAGGCGACTTCGTCGCGATCGGCCTGCCCAACGGCAATGCGCTGTTCGAGACCAGCTTCGCGGTGTGGAAGTGCGGCGCGACGCCGACGTCGCTGTCGTGGCGGCTGCCGCGCGGCGAGGCCGCCGCGGTGCTCGAGATCCTCAAGCCGTCGCTGGTGGTCGGTGGCGAGGCCGACTGGAACGCTCCGAACGCGCTGCCGGCCGATTTCACGCCCGAAGGATTTTCGGACGAGCCGCTCACCGCGCCGGTGTCACGCTATTGGAAGGCGATGACCTCGGGCGGCTCGACCGGGCGGCCGAAGGTGATCCTCGATCACCAGCCTGCGGTGACCGACACCGCCGCCGAGCCGCCGCTCGGCATTCCGAAGGGCGCAGCGCTGCTCAATCCCGGCCCGCTCTATCACAACGCGCCCTTCATCGTGTCGCACTACGCGCTGTTCGCCGGCGGCAGCCTGACCGGGATGGTGAAGTTCGACGCCGAGGAGACGCTGCGGCTGATCCAGGCGCAGCGCATCCAGTGGGTCAACTTCGTGCCGACGATGATGCACCGGATCTGGGCGCTGCCGGAGGCGGTCCGGAACAGCTACGACGTGTCGAGCCTGAAGATGGTGTTCCACATGGCCGCGCCGATGCCGCCATGGCTCAAGGAAAGATGGATCGAGTGGCTTGGGCCCGAGCGCGTCCATGAGCTCTATGGCGGCACCGAGCGCCAGGGCCGCACCATCATCTCCGGCACCGAATGGCTGCAGCACAAGGGCTCGGTCGGCAGGATCGACGAGTCCTGCAAACTGCGCATCCTTGGTCCCGACGGCAACGATGTCGCGCCCGGCGAGAGCGGCGAGATCTACTTTCTTCCCGCTGATGGCGCCGGCAGCACCTATCACTATCTCGGCGCCGAGCCGAAACGGCGCGCCGACGGCTGGGAGTCGCTCGGCGACATCGGCCGGCTCGATGCCGACGGCTACCTCTATCTCGGCGACCGCCTCGCCGACATGATCCTGCGCGGCGGCGCCAACATCTATCCGGCCGAGGTCGAGGCGGCGCTGATGGCGCATCCCGACATCCGCTCCTGCGTCGTCGTCGGCCTGCCTGATCCGGAGCTCGGCCAGCGCGTGCATGCGATCGTGGAGATCGACCGTGCCAAGGACGCGCAAGCCATTGTCGACGGCATGGGTGCATTCCTCGCCGACCGGCTCAGCCGCTACAAGCACCCGGAAAGCTACGAGCTGGTCGACGTGATGCTGCGCGACGATTCCGGCAAGGTCCGGCGCACCCTGCTGCGCGACGAGCGCGCAGCGTGGATGAAGGATGGCCGCCACTTCCGTCTCGTGCCCGCGCGGGCGCGACCGGCAGCAAACTGACGGCCCGGAAATTTTTCGAACGTTTACGATGCTGGCGTAGACTCCGTGAGGGAAGGAGACTCCGCGCCATGATGTCGAGACGACGGTTTCTGCGCACCGCGGGTACGGCCGCGGCGCTGCCCTTTGCGCGGATGCCGCGGGCGCGTGCCGAGCTGCGCACCATCCTCAACGATGCTAGCCGGCTCAACCCGACGCCGGTTGCCAGACACGTGGTGATCAGCAAGCCCGCGACCGACGACCTGATCGCGCGGCTGCGGGCCGAGCTCAAGGAGGCGGCGGCGGCGAAACGCCCGGTGACGGCGGCCGTGGCCCGGCATTCGATGGGCGGCCAGAGCCTGCCGCGCGACGGCACGGCGATCACGCTCGACGGCGGCGCGATCGAGCTCGACACGGCGGCGAAGACCTATCGGACCGCGGCCGGCAACCGCTGGTGGGACGTGATCGCCGCGCTCGATCCCAAGGGCTTCTCGCCGGCCGTGATGCAGTCCAACAGCGATTTCGGCGTCGGCAGCACGTTCTGCGTCAATGCCCATGGCTGGCCGGTGCCGTACGGCCCGTTCGGATCGACGGTGAAGTCGATCCGCATGCTGCTTGCCGACGGCACGCTGGTGCAGTGCTCGCGTAGCGAGAATGCCGAGCTGTTCGGGCTCGCGATGGGCGGCTACGGCCTGTTCGGCATCATCGTCGATCTCGAGGTCGAGATGGTGCCGAACCTGCTGCTCGAGCCGCGCTTCGAGCGCATGGCGCCGGAGACGTTCGCGGAAAAGTTTACGCAGAGCATCGACGGCGACGCCAATGTGAAGATGGCCTATGGCCGGATGTCGGTGTCGCGCAAGGCGTTCTTCGACGACGCCCTGCTCGTCACCTTCCGACCCGCCCCCGATGCCCCCGAGACCCTGCCCGCGGCAGTGAGCTCCGGCAAGCTCACCGGCGTCGCCAACACGATCTATCGCGCCCAGACCGGCTGGGAGGTCGCCAAGGGCCTGCGCTGGTTCATGGAGACGAAGCTCGGCCCCGCCATCTCCGACAGCCGCTACACCCGCAACTCGCTGATGGCCGAGCCGGTCGCCAATCTGGCGCAGAAGGACATGCACCGCACCGACATCCTGCATGAATATTTCGTGGCGCCCGAGCGGTTCGGCGACTTCCTCGCCGCCTGCCGCGAGATCATTCCCAAGGCGCGCGCCGAATTTCTCAACGTCACCCTGCGCTACGTCGCCGAGGACAGGACACCCGCGCTCACGATCGCGCCGGTGCGCCGCATCGCAGCCGTGATGTCATTCTCACAGGCCACCTCGCCCGAAGGCGAGATCGACATGCTGCGGACGACGGAGGCGCTGATCGACCGCATCACCGCGATTGGCGGCGCGTTCTATCTGCCCTATCGTCTGCACGCCCGCCGCGACCAGGTCGAGAAGGCCTATCCGGCGGCCGCGCGCTTCGTCGCCGCCAAGCGGCAGTATGATCCGAACCTCCTGTTCCGCAACGCGATGTGGGACACCTATTTCGCATGAATACATCAGCAGCAGATGGCTTCGCATTGGACCGCTATCGCATCGCCGCGCTGGCGCTCGCCATGGCGCTCCTGTTCGCAGCCGCGACCGACTACATCCCGGCGTTCATCGATGCGCAGGGTCGCGTGTTCGGCCTGTTCCAGCTCGACATCTACAAGGATGCGCTGCATGTCGTCTCCGGCCTGTGGGCGCTGGCCGCGATGCTGACCCGCCGCAGCGCGCTGTTCTTCCTGCGCGTGTTCGGCACGCTGTACTTCCTCGACGGCGTGATGGGCGTGTTCACCGGCTCGGGCTATCTCGACCTCTCGATCGTGATCGACGGCATCCGCAACACCTCGTGGCTGGTGAGGGTTCTCTCCAGCCTGCCGCATCTCGCACTCGGCGCGATCGGCATCGCTGTCGGCTGGTCGCCGTGGCGCACGCAGGCCGCCGTCGCATGAGCCTGCGTCGCAAAGCGCTATATCTCGCCGGCGCCCTCGTCGCGGCCGCAGCGATCGGCATCGCCGCCACCGTGATCAGTGTCGAGACGGTCTGCGTCGCCGACGTACCGACACCCGCCGTGACCTCGGAGTTCGGCATCACCGATCCCGCTTATGCGCGATCGCAGGGTGACAGCTTCCTGACCTTTCCGGAATGGTACATCGTCCACGCCTATGCCGACCTCGCTGCGGTGACCGGGCAGGCATCGGAATCGGACTTCCACTATTTGTCGAGCATCTCCGGCTTCTGGCGCAGCCTGTGCCGCGCCACGCGGCAGGCCGCGGGCTCCGGACCCGCCACCTCGGATCAGAAGCTGACGAACTACATCATCGGCTTCAGCTTCACCGCCGAGATGGCGCTACAGGGCGCTTACGAGAAGAGCATCGGAGCGATCAGCTGGGAGACCACGAACGGCGTCAAGACGGCAGAGGACGCCTTCAACCTTGCCCTGCTGAAGGACTACGCCGCGTTCCTCTATCAGACACCCTGGTATCGGTATCCCTTCGCCGCCAAGCTCGGTGAGTTTTGGCGCGAGACGCCGTTCGTGCCGTCGTTCCGCGCGATGGAGCGGCGCGTTTCGCTCAGCCTGCAATATGCCGCGCGCGCCGCCTATGCGGCCGTCATCGGCCATGCGGCGGGCTACGATCCGGCCGTGCTGACCATCCAGAGCGTCGTCACCGGCCTGCCCGCCGCCGAGCTTGCAGTCGTTCCGGGAGTGAAGGTGATCCGCGAGGTCGCGGACGCCAAGGGCGCGAAGGGCGTGCTGGTGGAGACCCAGCGCTACGCCAAGTTCGATGCCTTCGCCAAGGAGCTCGGCCGTCATGACGGTGCTTCGCTCGGCGAAATCGCAGGCAACCATCGTATCCTGGTCACGATCGTGGTCCCGCCCGGCGACGGACGGCTGGCAGCTTTCGACGGGCTGCCTATATTCAGCGTGCCGATCCAGTCGCGCCCCGGTGCCCGTCGCATCGGTGTCGACGTGCCGGTCCGGTCACTGGTTCAGGACATCACCCGTTTCGAAGCCGCGGGATATACGTTCGAGCATGCTTACGACTATTGACCAGCATCCCCGATCCCGCGCCGTTCCCGTGAAGGGCGTGCTGGCAGTTGCCTTCGCCTGGTTTGCGGGCATGGCTGCCATGGCGCTAGTGATCAAGCCGGATGCGGTGGTCGTGTTCGGTCCGCCAGACCGTGTGATCCCCGCGATCGTTACCGCCGATGGAGCCTTGCTCGACGCCGGGCGTTTCCACCTCGCGGCCAGAACGGGAGCCGCCACGGTCGGCAGCCTCTACGCCGCCGGCGCATGGCTGGTCTGGCCCATCATCGGCAGGGGCTGCGGCCGCAGGTAGTCGGTGAAGCGCAGTTCCTCCTCGCGCGAGCGCGGAGCCCTCAGAACTGGCGCCGACGCCCAAAGATGTTAAGCTCGCGTTCACGCTGTGGCCGTCACGCGACACGAAGCAGAAGCTTGGTCGATGCACCCGGGGGTATCGACAGAGCAGGAGAACGAAATGCCTTCTTTGACCGAATGGAAAGTGCCATCCGCCTTCCAGCCTCGCGCCGAAGACTATCAATATGATCTTGATCAAGCCCTGTCCTCGATCGTGGGCCTGCATGCCATCATTCCGTCCGACGCGTTCAGCGCGGAAACGCTGGGGACCGAGCGCGCCGGCAATGCCGTCGTCATCGACGACGGGCTGGTGCTGACCATCGGCTACCTGATCACCGAGGCCGAATCCGTCTGGCTGCACCCCAATGACGGACGCGTGGTCGAAGGCCATGTGCTCGGCTTCGACTTCACCACCGGCTTCGGCCTGGTACAGGCGCTCGGGTCGCTCGACCTGCCGGCCCTGCCGCTCGGCTCGTCGGCCGCTACCAAGGTCGGCGATCATGTCGTGCTCGGCGGCGCCGGTGGGCGGACGCGATCGGTCGCGAGCCAGATCATCGCCAAGCAGGAATTCGCCGGCTATTGGGAATATCTGCTGGACGAGGCGATCTTCACCCACCCCGCCCATCCGAATTGGGGCGGCACCGGCCTGCTCTCGGCCAAGGGCGAGCTGATCGGCATCGGGTCGCTGCAGCTGGAGCGCGAGCGCGACAGCAAGGACGAGCACGTCAACATGATCGTGCCGATCGATCTGTTGAAGCCGATCATCGATGATCTCAGGCGCTTCGGCCGCGTCAACAAGCCGGCGCGCCCCTGGCTCGGCATGTACGCGACCGAGGTCGACGATCGCGTCGTCGTGATCGGCGTCTCCGACAACGGTCCCGCGGCCCGCGCCGAGCTCAAGGCGGGCGACGTGATCCTCGGGATCAACGGCGACAAGGTGACGAGCCAGAGCGAGTTCTATCGCAAGCTCTGGGCGCTCGGCGCAGCCGGCGTCGACGTGCCGCTGACGGTGCACCATGAGGGCGTCACCTTCGACGTCACGATCGCCTCGACCGACCGCGCCAAGCTGCTCAAGGCCCCGCGGCTGCACTGAGGCGGCCGCGAGCCTGCGCTCACGCGTTGACGTGCCAGGCCGCCGTGATCTGGTCGTGCAGCTGCGCGTCCGTCGGCAACTGTGATGCCACCGTGGGATCGAAACCCGGATGCGCCTGGGCGTAGGTCGCCATGGCCTGCACGAGCTGCGAAACGTGCGTATCGATCTCGAGACCGCCGGCCTTGATCTCCTGCAGCTGATAGGAGCCGCCAAGGAACCAGTCAGCCACCGTGACCTGCTGATGGGTGCCGAGAATGTCGATCTCGAGATCGTTGCCCGATTTGACGAACCAGAAATTGTCGGCCGTGTAGGCGGTGCCGAAATCGAGCGTGCCGGTCGGCTTCGCCAGCGACGCGATGCCATTGATGATGACGTCGCTGCCGTCACCGGGCACGTAGACATAGGTGGCGCCGACGCCGCCAACCAGGATGTTGTCGCCGGCCCCGCCCTGCAGCACGTCACTGCCCAGACCGCCGATCAGCAAATCGTCGTTGGCGGTCCCGAACAGCATGTCGTTGCCGCCGCCCGCGATCAGCAGCGCACCATCGGTTGCAGCAATGGTCGCGCCCGACACTGGATCGATCGTCACCGTTGTCGCCGCGTCGCTCAAGGCTGCGCTGAGCCAGTCGAGATTGTCGGTCTTGCCGCCCCAGAGCACGCCGATCGCCATGTCGATCAGGCCAGCATCCTCGCCGTCGAAGCTGGCGACGGCATCGATGAGCGCGACCTTGCCCAGGATGTCGACCGCCGATCCCGTGTCCCAGCGCGACCACAGATCGGATGACAGGTCGGCGACCAGCAGGTTCTTGGCCGTGTCCTGATAGAGGATGCCGTGCTCGTGGCCGATCACGCCGGGCGTCGTCGACATCACCTCGTCATGGTTCTGCGCCAGCAGCGCCGAATACTCGACCACGATCTCGGCCAGCGCCTTCTCGACCCCGCCATCTTTCAGATAGGTCGCAGCCGAGGTTGCAGTCACACTGTTGCCGAGCACACCGCCGCCGTTGAACAGGGCCTGAACGGCGCTGTTGCCGTAGCCGCTCGCATCGGTGACGGTCGAATAAGCGATCATGTCCTTCATCTTGTCGGACGGCGCGCCTTCGCCGCCCACACCGGCCGCGGGAATGCCGACGGCCGAAGCAATCGCGTCATCCTGCAGCGGCGCCAGCAGCACAGCCGCCGCCTTCTTCCAATCCTGGGCACCGTTGTCACTCGCCCACTGCATCATCGTCAGCAGCGCGATCGAGTGCAGGCTGACCGGATCCAGACCGAGATCTGTGCCCGCGCCGAGCACGGTCTTCTGCTCGGACGAGATGCCGATCGCAGCATGTGCGATGGCGAGCGCGCCGGCGACCGGTCCGAGCTGCAGCAACGCCAGGGGCGCTTCCAGCACGGGCGCCGCGGCTCGGACATATTGCAGGATCTCGCCGGCGACGGAGACCATATGGATGTCGGAATAGCGCTCGACGGGGTGCGACGTCAGCGCGCCCCAGAAGCCGTGCAGCTGATCGTAACGGACCTCGGCGGCGAACTCGAACGGCATCGCGTCGTAGGCGTAGACCACCTTGTCGTTGAGCGCAGCGATGTAGCCGGCAAGTCCGCCGCCCAACGAATGGCCGGTCAGCGAGACGTTCGATGTCGCCCACTTCTTGTAGTAGGCTTCCGCATCCGGGAACTGCGTCGGCCAGCCGGTCAGACCGGCGCCGCCAAGCCACGACGGCACGTCGGCGAGACTGTCGGTGCCGCGAAACGAAATGATCCGTGTCGATGGATCGCCCGCGAGCTGATAGGTCGCGGCCTCGAAATTGTCGGCGGTCGAGGTCACGCTCCCCGCCATCAGCTCATAGCTCCCGATGCGACTGAAATTGACCACCAGCGTCGGGTTGACGCCTCTGTTGTAGACGTCCATGGCGAGCACCGCGTTGATCAACGCGGCCGACGGCGACTTGGTCATGATGCGAATCCCCCCCTCGGCAGCCGATCGGCAGTTTTGACCCAGGGCAGTGCTCCACGAGGAACCCTCCGCTGCGCCGTCGACTCTCACCAAGTGCGACATCGCGCCCGAATTTTGTCAATCAACTATTGTCTGCGCGTGTATTCGCGCACGACTCACCTGCCGCGCGCGATGGCAGCGTCCGCGCTGTGTTGACTTGCAGGAGCCGCATCGCGAGATTGTGGCTTCGCGGAGCGAACACGCGTTCGGAAAATGGTCATTGCCCGGACGTCCGATTTTGCGTTGCATGACAGCGCTCGCCGGCAAGCAGACGAGACGGCCAGACCCGCGTATCGCGTATCAAGGAGACCTGCATGACGGATGCCGTGGTGGATGACATTCTCATCGTGTTGCCGCCACTGCTGCAGACGCTCGAAGCCCTGTCCCACGTTGCACGCTACCTGAACCCGCCGGATTTCGATCGCGTGATGGCTGATGTCGGCGATCCCGAGCGGACGCTGCACACGGCGCGGATTCATCTCACGTCGTGGCCGGCGGACTTCGCCCATATCCGTATCGCCTTCGACACCGCGGCGGACGCCGCGCTGATGTCGTTTGCCGGCCTGCGCGCCGTTCAGCGCGGTGAGGGCGACCTGGTCGATGTGTTCAGGGCCCTTCGTCAATTGCCACGCGCACTCGAGGCGCTGTTTCCACTGGCAGCGACGCTGCCGCCACTGAGCGAATTCTTCCTCGATCCCGCCGTCGATGGCGACAACGGGCTGCGCCAGTTGCTGGCCGCTTCTTCTGCAGGCAAGGACGCCGTGTTTCACGACCACAACGAGATCGGCAATCGCGGCGGCTTTTCGCTGTATGTGCCGGAATACTACACGGCGGACAGGGCTTGGCCGCTGGTCATGGCGCTGCATGGCGGCAGCGGCAACGGCCGCGACTTTCTCTGGAGCTGGCTGCGCGCCGCGCGCAGCCTCGGCGCCATCCTGGTCGCCCCCACCGCGGCAGGACCGACCTGGGCGCTGATGGGCGACGACGCCGATACGCCGAACCTCCTGCGCATTCTCGACCTTGTCCGCAGTCGCGTCGCGATCGATCCCGCCCGCATGCTCCTGACCGGGATGAGCGACGGCGGCACGTTCTGCTACGTCAGCGGATTGGCCGCAGGCTCGCCGTTCACGCATCTTGCGCCGGTGGCCGCGACGTTCCATCCGCTGATGGCCGAGATCGCCGACCGGGACCGTCTGCGCGGCCTGCCGATCCAGATCGTGCACGGCCGGCTCGACTGGATGTTCCCGGTCGAGATCGCGCGGCATACGGCCGACGCCCTGGCCAAGGCCGGCGCCAACGTCGCCTATCGCGAGATCGACGATCTCAGCCATTGCTATCCGCGCGAGGCCAATGTCGAGCTGCTGCGCTGGCTGTTGCGCTGAGCTTGCCTCTCCTTGCTACGACATGGCTGATCGGCAATGCGGCCGACACAATGTCGGCGGATTTTGTCCGCATTGGTTCTGCTCGGTCATACAGCGGGGGCGCTGCACACGGGCGGCCATGACGCCGCCGAAGGTCTACTCATGCCCTCGCCGCTGATGCCCTCGCCTGCCGCGTCCGTCGCGCAAGTCTCGTCCGCCCGCTCCTCCACCTCCGTCGTGCTCGCCAATGGCGTCAACCGTCTCGAGGTGACGCTCAAGCTCACGACCGCGATCCTGGCGCTGGCCGCCGGCGTCTACACCTATCTTGGCGTCCGCGAGCTGCTCAACGGCAGTCCGACCACGGTGTTCTTTGCGGCAGTCATCTACTCCGTCGCGGTCTCGGTCGGCATCTACGCCTTCTGGGTGTTCATGATGCAGTTCATGCCGCACGTCACCAGCGCGATCGGGCGCTTGATGATGGCCGGCTGCATGCTGCTGGGCTCGCTGATGATCGTCGCGATGTCGTCCTGGCTGAATGCGTCGGCCCTGGCCGGCGCCGCGGCGATCCAGCAGCATCTCGCCATCACCGTGCAGAACTACACGCGCGACCTCGACAGGGCCAACAGCCAGGCCATCGCCGCGCAAAGCCTGCTGCCGGACATCCAGCTCGCCTCCTCCCGCTTCGCCAAGCTGGCGGACGCCGAACGCGCGGGCTCGCTGACCGGCACCTCCGGATCGGGCACCGTGGTCCAGCTTCTCGCGCAGATGTCGACGCAGCTCGACGGACTGGGCCAGCAGGTCCAGGAGTCCGGCAAGCGCGTCTCTGCTCTCTACGAGCAGGGCGGCAAGAGCCTCGCCAAGATGCGCGAGCTGATCTCCGACCGCGGCCCGATCGCAACGCGCAGCGATGCCTTCGCCACGGAGTCGTTGAACCTGATGGGCGTGATAGCCAATCTGCAGCAGACCTCGGTGGCGCCTGCGGTGAGGCGCGCCGCGGCCTCACTGTCCGCCGGTTTCATCGCGCCCGCCGCGGGCGGACGCAGCGGCGACCTGGCGGAGCGCCAGACCGCCGTCGTCGGCAAGGTGGAAGGCGCGATCGCCACGCAGGCCGCCTCGCTCGCCGACGCCGCCGACAAGATCCTGGCGATGCCGCGCATCGAGCCGACCCGGTTCCAGACGCTGTCGCCCGCTGAAGCCGTGCTGCGCTACGCTGGCGACTTCATCCCGAGCTGGGCCGGCGCGATCTCGATCGACCTGATGCCGGCGGTGCTGGTGCTGATCCTCTGCGTCGTCCATGCCGCCATCCGCCGCGAGGGCCTGCCCGCCGTGAGCGCCTCCAGCCTGACGGCCGCCGATCTCGTCACCGCATTGCAGATTGCGCGCGAGGTCGAGGACGCCAGGCGGGCGGCCGAGCGACGGCCAGCCGAAACGCCCACGGAAGCGCCTCCTGCATCGGCCGTTGAGCCAGCGCCGGCCGCGGCGGATGAGAACGTGACGTCGCTGTCATCAGCTCGAATCGGGAAGTAGTCCCGTGGCTTCGGCGCTGAACCGACGCGTCCATGCCTGGCTCGCGGGCAATCCCGACGAGAGCATTCTGCGTTGGGTCTTCCGCAGCATTCTCGTCGTCACCGTCGCGGTTCTCGCGGCGGACCTGCTCGAGTTGAATGCTCCGCAGGTGCCATCGGATGCAGCCCCGCCTCAGCTCGACATTCGGCGCGAGGCGCCGGACCTGCCGGCCGAGTCACCATCCTTGCTGGCGCCCCTGATGAAGCGATTGATGCCGCTGCCGCAGGGCGATCGTGCCTTGCAGCAGCCGATTCAGTTCGAGCTGCGCGGCGGCGGCCGGCTGTTCGCGACCGGCACGATCACGCCCGGCAGCGCGCGCAGCTTTGCGGACGCAGTCGAACGTCATGGCGAATATATCAGGACGATCGTGCTGAACTCGCCCGGCGGCTCCGTCGCCGACGCGCTGGCGATGGGGCGGCTGATCCGCGCGCGGAAATTCGCAACCGAAGTGGAGGCAGGAAAATATTGCGCCTCGTCGTGCCCGCTGGTGTTCGCCGGCGGTCTCGAGCGCCGGGCCGGCGAGCGGGCGGTCATCGGCGTACATCAGATCGCCGCAGTCCCCACGTCCGGGACCGCCGTGAGGTCCGGCGACGACATGAGCCTTGCGCAGAACATCTCGGCGCGGTGCCAGCGCCATCTCGCCGAGATGGGCATCGATCTGAAGGTCTGGGTGCATGCGATGGAGACGCCGCATGACCAGCTGTTCACGTTCAAGCCCGACGAGATGAAAACGCTCAATCTCGTCACTTCGCCGCCGGAATCGCGGCCTGAAAAATCGCGCAGTTAGGATGTTCTGATCGCGGCGGACCGGGACCGCGGCGAGCGCGGAACCAAGTTTCGACCACGGCGTTGTTGGCCGTCACACTGGAGAACATGACATGCGGACATTCGTGGGAATGATCCTGGGGGCCCTCATCCTGGGGTTCGGCGTCTACATCCATGATTCGATGCAAACCTCCGAGGTCGCCAACGGGCCGACCGCGCAGACGCGCCGGACCATCGTGAACTGGGACGTCGCGGCGGATAGCTGGAATTCACTCAAGACCCGCGCGCATGACGACTGGGTTCGCATCTCGTCGAAGTAACGCGCACGACGCTGCTGTTTTCAAGGCGCCTCGGCCGTTGGTCGAGGCGCCTTTGCTTTGCCCATCAGTTGGCCGCCTTGGCCTTGCGCGCGTCGGCGATGACCTGCTCGAACTGCGCCATGGTCAGCACGCCGGGCACCCTGAACTTGCCGACGATGAAGGACGGCGTACCGCGGAAACGCAAGCCCCGCGCCTGCTTGTCGTTGCGCGCCAGCATGTCGTCGATGGCCTTGGCGTTGGCGGCGAGGTCGCGCTTGGCGCGGTCGACGTCGACGCCTGCTCCCGCGAGCAGTTCGTCGATGCGCGGCTCGGTGAGCTTCGAGCTGACGCCGATCAGCGCCTCGTGCGCCTTCGCATATTTGTCCTGATATTTGCAGGCCAGCGCCATCCGCGCGGCGGTTACCGAAGTCGGCCCGAGAATCGGCCACTCCTTCAGCACCCAGCGCACCTTGCCATCATCGTGGATGACCTGCTGCAGTTCGGGATCGAGCTTGCGGCAATACGGGCAATTGTAGTCGAACCATTCGACGATCGTGATGTCGCCCGAAGGATTGCCGAGCACCGGCGCGTCGGGGTCGCGCAGCACCGCGCCCTCGTCGGGCTCGTCGGCGTCCTCGGCGCGACTGTCGCGGGGCCACAAGGAAAGCGCCGCGCCTGCGCCAAAAAGCGTCAACACGTCACGCCGGCTGCTGGCGGAGGTGATCGCAGTCGAGGGGACGCACTTCATTGAGGTCAGCTCCAGATATGCAGCAGGCTGCGCGTCAGCATGTACAGCGCCACCACCGCGATCACGACGGAAAACACCACGTTCAATGCGCCGCGCCGTTCGGAGAGATGGCGCGCCAGGCGTGTGCCGGCAAGACCTCCCGCGATTCCTCCAGCGATGAACAGTCCGGCGAGATCCCAGGCGACGAGCCCGGACCAGGCATAGCTCGCCGCGGTGGTGAGCCCGAAGGTCGTCACCGCGACCAGCGACGAGCTGACCGCATTCATGATCGGCATGCCCGTCGCAGCCATCAGCGCCGGCACGATCAGGAAGCCGCCGCCGATGCCGAAGAAACCGGACAGCGTGCCGGTGGCGAGGCCGAAGCCGACGACCGCCGGGACGTTGGCCATGCTCATCTTCACATCGGGGGTGCCGATGCGGGCGCGCGTCTTCAGCATCAGCATGGCGATGACCATCATCACCAGCGCGAACAGCGCCAGCAGCTTCTGGCCGTCGATCATCTTGCCGAGCAGCGAGCCGATGAAGGCGCCGACGATGCCCGCCGTTGCGAACAGCGCCGCGATCGGCCAGATCACGGTGCCGCCGCGCGCATGATTGGCGAGATTGATGGCCGCGTTGGTGGCGACCGCGATGGCGCTCGAGCCGATCGCGATGTGCGGCTCGGGCACGCCGACGACATAGACCATCAGCGGCACCGCGAGCACCGAGCCGCCGCCGCCGACGAGGCCGAGCGAGAACCCGACCATCGCGCCGCAAAACAGGCTGAGCACACCTTGGACAGCAGAGATCATGGCGAGAGCAGGGTCATTTCCCGCACAGGAAGGCAAGCCCCAAAATCACCGGAGCAGCAATGCCGCCGCCACCGCTGCGAACCGCCGCGCGACCGGCGCCGATCCGAGCCCGGCCGGCGGTCTCGCGGCGTCGAAAGCGTCGGCCGGACGCCTGATGCCCCCGGCCGCCGGCAACGTCTCGTCAGCCCGGATCAGGCAGCGCCCTTCAGCTTCTTGGTGCATTCGCTGTAGTAGCCGCCGCCCTTCTGGATCCACTTCAGGCCGCCATTGGCGTTGGTCGCCTTGTTGGCATTGTACTGATCGACGCAGGTCTGCAGCCGCGCCTTGCCCGGCTTCTCCTTGGCGTATTTCGGGTCCACCGCGTTGGGGAACACGGCGGGACCGGTCGGCGCGGGAGCGGCCTCCTTGGCTTCGGATTTCGCCGCCTTGGCCGGCTTGGCCTCGGCGGCAGGCGCGGCCGGAGCCGCCGGAGCCGCGGCCGCGGCGGCATCGCTGCCGCACTGGGCCTTGCGGAAGTCGTTCCACTTCTGGCCGCCCAGCGTGCCGGCCTCCTTCGCCTGCTTGTACTTGGCGCTGCATTCCTGCGCGGTCAGCGCCTTCGCCGGGGCGGCGGCGAACGTCGCGAGCCCAATCACGGCCAGCGTAGCGAGTGACGAAGCAACCAATGATTTTGCGTGAAAACTCATCCTCGATCTCCCTGTGGAGCATGATGGAATGGGACGGTAATTCTAGCGAGACGCCCGCGACCGACAAAGCAGGCGGGAGCGTGGCCGCGCGAAAATATAATTTGCGTCGCGCGGCGATCCGGCTCATTCCATTCACTGCGGGTTCAGCATCGCCGGACATCGCGCCGTGCCTTTCGTTCGAGGACTTCAGCATGAGATTCACTGCCCGGGCGGCGATTGCGGCCATCGCAATGGCCACCCTGTCGGCCGCGGGCCCCGCCCGCTCGCAACCCGGATTGACGCTGCCGGCGCGGCCCGATGCCGCCACCGACAAGTTCGCCAGCCTGGACAAGGCGGCGCGGCGGACGATTTCCGTTGCCTGCTCCAAGGAGGCCGACGAGCAGGGGCTGAAGGGCAAGGCACGCGGCAAATTCCGCTCGGCCTGCAAGCGCGACAAGGCGGCGGCCGCCGCCGCGGCGACACCAGTGCCCGCTCCCTTGCCGACGCCCGACAAGCCGAAATGACCGGCCCCTGCGGGCGCATGCGCGCATGGCGCCTGCGCAGCGGCGGGAATTGTTCGCGCAGGCAGCTTTTGGCATAAGGCGCCGTGCGCCAGATCATCTCTTCCCTCCCCTTTGACCTGCCGAGCCGCGCCAAGACCCTGAGCGCGATCGAGACGCTCGTGCTCGGCACCGCCGGCGGCCTGATCTTCCTCGTCGCCCATCTGCCCGGCGGGCTGATCTCCGGCGCGATGATCGCGACCGCAATCGCCGCCATCGCCGGCCGCCCGCTGGCGATGCCGCCGATTCTGACCCAGACCGTGCTGCTGCTGCTCGGCATCTCGATCGGCGCCGTGGTCTCGCGCGAGCTGATCAACCACGTCAGCGCCTATCCGGTGACGATCGGCCTCCTGGCGCTCGCGACGTTCTGCTCGACCTTCGGCTCCAGCCTCTATCTGCAGCGCGTCCATGGCTGGGACCGCACCTCGGCGCTGCTCGCCGGCAGTCCCGGCGCGCTGTCGCAGATCACGATGCTCGCGGTCGAGCGCGGCGCCGACCTGCCGGCGATCGCCGTGGTGCAGACGCTGCGCGTGATCATCCTGACCGCGGCGCTGCCGCTGGTGCTGGCGGTGGCGGGCGTCGCTCCGGCCGCGCCGATCCCGCTCGGCCAGAGCGTCGCCTCGCCGCTCGGCCTGCTCGCACTGCTGGTGGCCTCGCTGGTCGCGGCGACGCTGATGCAGCTGATCAGGTTTCCGGCGAGCTGGCTGTTCGGCGCGATGGTCGCCAGCGGCGTCCTGCACGGCACCGGCCTCGTCGAGGGCGGCCTGCCGGAATGGATGCGCGGCGTGGCGCTGGTCGGCATCGGCGCCCTGATCGGCAGCCGCTTCGCCCGGATGCGGGTGAAGACCCTGGTCGGCCATATCAGGGCTGCGTTGGGCTCGTTCGCGATCGCGGTGGCGATCTCGGCGCTGTTCGTCACCGTAATCGTGCTGGTGACGCATGTGCGCTTCTCCGACACCATTGTCGCGTTCGCGCCCGGCGCGATGGACGCGATGATGGCGCTGGCGTTGACGCTGCACATCGACCCGATCTTCGTCGGCGCGCATCACCTGTCGCGCTTCGTGTTCGTCACCATCGCCACCCCCGGCATCGTCCATTTGTTCGGACGGCCGCAGGAGGACGTCGACGACTAGGTGCGCTTCCGGGCGATGCCCCAGCCCGCGATGGCGGCGATCAGAAGCGAGATCAGCACGCTGTAGCCGGCGAGCGACAGGCCGAGGAAGCGCCACTGCACCTCGTCGCAGCGCACGACCTTGACGCTGTCGAGCCGCTCCAGCAGGTTGCCCGCGCTGCCGAGATTGCCGATCGGCCCGGTGCATTCGGTCGGCCCCGGCCAGAAGCCCCATTCGACGCCGGAGTGATAGACGCCGAGCCCGGCATTGCCGAGCGCGGCCAGCGCCACCACGCCGACCCCGGCGAGCACCAGCGCGCGCGGCGCGCCGCCTTTGGCGGCGAGCGCGATCAGCAGCCCGAGCGGCACGATCGCATAATAGGCCCAGCGCTGCTTCAGGCAGAGCTCGCAGGGCTGCAGGCCCCAGACCAGCTGCATGTACCAGGCGCCGGCCAGGGTCGCCGCCGCGATGCCGGCCGCGAGCAGCGCCGCCGTCACCGCCGGGCTCATGGCTCCCGCCGCCGGGCGCGCCATCACAGACGTATTGGTCATCGATCCTCCGCAACGGGCAGGCATCCGGTCCAATGCCGGGCCGGTCCGGCTCCTACTCCGGCTCGCGAAAGCTGTCGAGATGCGCGCCCATCACGTCCGTGCGGGTTGACCCGGCCCGGCCGCCCGCTATAGTCCGCCCGCTTCGCTATGGTTCCTGCACAGGCCCGGCGAATGCCCCTGTGGCGGAACTGGTAGACGCGCTCGACTCAAAATCGAGTTCCGCAAGGAGTGCTGGTTCGATTCCGGCCAGGGGCACCAAAAGCCTTCCTCATAGTTTCTCATAGATGCTCAGAAGTCCCCATTTTACGGGGCACTTTTGCGATTTTCGCTTCCTCATTTGGCGTCACGGTGACTCTAGATTTCTACTCACAATGTGAGTAGAAATGGGAGTACAAATCGTGGACATGGGAAAGCTACTCACATGGCCCTGTCGCAATTTTCGATCACGAGCGCCAAGCCCAAAGCAAGGCCGTACATGCTCTCGGACGGCGATGGTTTGCACCTGTTTGTCTACCCCTCGGGAAGCAAACTCTGGCGCCTCCGCTACCGCTTTCACGGCAAAGCCAACATGCTCTCGCTCGGCGCGTTCCCGGCTGTTTCTCTGCTCTCGGCCCGGAAACAACGCGACGAAATCAAGGAGCAACTGGCGGCCGGCATAGACCCGTCTCTTCGCAAGCGAATGAACAAGCTGGCGGCGACCACCGCCGCACAGAACACCTTCGGCGCGGTTGCTGACGAATATCTTGCGAACCTCCAAAAGAACGGCGCAGCCGCTCAGACCTTCAGCAAGAACCGCTGGATGCTCCAAGACCTCACCGCGCCCATTCGCAACCGCCCTATCGCCGACATCAAGCCCATAGAAGTGCTCGACCTCCTCAAGAAGATCGAAGCGAGCGGCCGGCGGGACACCGCTCACCGCCTCCGCTCCGTCGTAGGCGCCGTCTTCCGCTACGCCATTGCGACCCTTCGCGCAGAGACCGACCCCACCTATGCACTTCGAGGTGCGCTCTTGAAAGTGAAGGTCAGGCACCGCGCCGCCATCACGGACGAGAAAGAGCTTGGTGCGTTTCTCATCGCCCTCGACCAGTACGAGGGCTGGCCCATTCTTCAATCAGCATTCCAGTTTCTCATCCTCACGATGACGCGGCCCGGCGACGTGCGCGGGATGAAGCGCACCGAAGTGAACTTTGAAAAGCGCCTATGGACCATTCCGGGCGAGCGGATGAAAATGCGCGAGCCGCATGACGTGCCACTCTCGCGCCAAGCGCTCGCTGTGCTCAAAACGGTCTGGCCGCTCAACGAAGAACATGAGCTTGTTTTCCCGTCCCTGCGCTCGCACAAGAAGCCGCTTTCCGAGAACGCGTTCAACTCTGTCCTCCGCAACATGGGGTACCCCCAGGACAAAGCAACGGCCCACGGCTTCCGCTCGACCGCCAGCACCATCTTGAACGGCCACCGCTTTGACCGGGACGTGATCGAAGCCGCCCTTGCCCACCAAGACCAAAACGAGATCCGCCGCATCTACAATCGCTCCCTCTACATGCCAGAGCGGACCAAACTGATGCAGGACTGGGCCGACCTCCTGGACACCTTCAAGGGCAAAAAATCGGTCCGGCGGGCGGCATGAGTAACTATGCGCATCTTGCGGTTGCGCGCTCTTTCTCATAGCATCGCGCTGTCCATCGGTGGTGAACCGGGGGCGTGCACGCTCTCTCTCAAGGGAGATGTTGCATGTCTACCAAGCCGCTCATCGTGGACTGGAAGGGGCTGCGGAAATTAGGCTGGCCCTACGCGCGTGCCCATACGTGGAGAATGATGTTCGACCCTGCTTACGCGGCCCGAGCATTTCCAAAATGCAGGAAGCTGAGCAGCCATCGAAATTCGCATCCTGTGTGGCGCGTCTCTGAGGTGCTGGCGTATTTCGAAGCCCACGGTCTGAAAGTGACTGAAGATTGGAACGCTCCTACGTAAGGGAGCTGGGCGGTCGGGAGTGCACATCTCGGCCGCCCATCTTGTGAGATGAACCATGCGCTGGTTCAAACAATACGCGCTGATATTTTTGGTCAGCTTGCTGAACAGCAGTCCCGCCTTTTGTTACGGCGCGATGGCAATTGCCGATTTTATCGGAACGAACAAAAAGGTACCCATCGTCGTTGTGAATGAGCCTTCGCCGACCGAAGCGCGCGAGACGGCTTTGCACCAGTGCGAGGCAAATACGCTGCACGAAAACTGTCGCATCGAAATCAGCTTCTCGTTTGAGTACTTGTCTGTCTTTATACCCACGGACGGCAAAATTCTCGACGGCGAGCTTTTCACTGCGCCGGGTACTACACCCGAGGATGCACGCGAGAACGCTCTTCAACTCTGCAGAAGTGCAAGGAGCGGAGAGCAATGCAGGGGTGACTTCTTAGTCTGGTCAGACGACACATCGCCACCAGCCCCTCGTCGGCCTAACGTTGCTGCCGTCGTTCAACCGGCTCCAACGACCTCTCCGCAAAATGACGTGACGCGCGTCGTCAGGGAGGTTGAGAATTCGGCCACAACCAGTCCGCAACCCGCTCGGCAATCTACCGACATCGTTGCTGTAGTGGGAGAAAGCCAATACGGCTGGCAGCTCGTCGCCGTGCCGGAATCCAGCGGAAGCGCCTTGGAAAAATGCGCGTCGTTCGGTTGGCGATCATGCAGGACAATCGGATTTATTCCCCCAGGTCGTTGCGGCTCCTATGCTACGAGCCCCGACGGGAAGGAGTTCCGCTTCGCCGTCGCAAGCAATCTGGAGGAAGCGAAAAAGCAAGCACTCCAATTTTGCTGGCCACCAGATAACAACTGCGCATCACGATGGGGCCAGTGCAATGTCGGCGCTCAGATAGCATTTACCGGCTCATCAATAGACGGCGAGTATTTCGCAAGAAAGCGAGCCGCGGCAAGAGATTCCGCTAACACTATTCCAAAGCCTCAACCGCCTACCATTCAACCGAATACTACTGCCGCACCATCAGTCCAGCTCCCACCCCAACGAGCACAAGCGACCTCTCCGCCCATTGTTGCCCAATCGTCCGCACCACCAGTTGCGAGCGAAACCGGCATCATCGAGTTCCGGTACCTAAACTATCTGTCGGTTGGAATATTGGCTGTCCTATTCATGTGGCTCCTGTGGGCGCTTAGCATCCGCACGCCGTACGATATCCTTCAAAAATATCTTTCAGTCGCCCTGTGGTCAGGGCTTCCAATACTTCTTGCCGTCTCGTTGCAACTAATCCTACTTGAGGGCGCTCAATACATTGCGCTTCCCCCGATCCTCATAACTCATTTGCCGGCATCTCTACAGCTCTACGGCATCGTCTATCTGTTAATCTACATAGCCAATCGCGCCCGCGTTACGGCATCCCCCCAAGAAGCTGAAGACGAAGGTCACACGTTCTTGCGCTTGCCCGCATTCACGGTGACGATACCCGTCGCACTAGCGCTGTACGTTTCGCAGCACCAATTCAAACTGGACACGGAGATTGCCGTTTGTTCGCTGTTGACATTCACCGTATTCGGCATCGGCTATTTTATACGACCCTATGACGCAGTCTCGCGTTCTGTTCTTGCCACTGAGCAACTCCAACCAGAAACTCCGGCGCAGCAGTCAATCGAGCCAGAGATTGCGTCGCAAATCAATGAGGTCGAAACACTCCTTGCTAACAAGTTGCCGGCGGTCATCCCACAAGCTACCCAAATCGTTCAACCGATGCCTCCCCTCGAAGGCATCGTCCTCAAGCTAAAGCGGTCGCAAAAGACCGGCGCCATGGGTGGCCTCATCTACATGCTTGACGCCCGTATCGATGCTTCTCAGGAAACCCTTTCTCTGATCGCGAAGCATAATCTTGGCGGCAGACTCATCTACGAGAGCGAGGCGAGGCAGAAGCATGTAGCCGCCGCACAGGGACATTTGGCGGCCACGCGAGGGGGCCCGAGCCTTTTGGCTCCGGCGTCCGAGCAAGCGAAGGGAGCCGCCGGTACCATTTGGAAACTTGGCCGTGCGGCTGTCAGCGCAGTCAGGGCATCGCTTGCACTGCGCATCACCGTAAACAGCTTGCTCTCCGGTGTGCACGTGGAATGCAAAAGCATGGAGGAATTACTGGAGGCGGAGAGCGCTATTCGGGAAGCAAAAGAAAACCTTGAAGGATTTTTGGAGACCGCGCAGACTTTTGACGGGCGCGAGGAAATTCATTGAAGCAGTCCCCTCACACACCGTTCCTGCGCGGCTTTACCGATGAGCGAGCAAAGGATCTCGCCGAGACGGCTTCCCTCTATGCCCGCGTTACAAGCGCGCACCGCGCGAGCGCATGGGCACGGCCGGACGCCGTCACACTCGTCAGCAACGCGATAGTCGAGCGAGTCTGCGAAGTAGTCGAACTGCCTGCATATCAGCCTCTCGGACGAGCGCTGGACGATTTCCAACAGGAAATGCTGCGGCTCGAAACGGCAATCTTTTCCTCGCCAACGGTCGATTTCTCCAGACCGATAACGCTGATAGAGCAGACCCAGCTCAATCGGCATTTGCGGTCACAAGAATACTTTCTCTCTCACGACGACAGGCTGGCCGAACAGCTAGCGGACACCATTGGCAATATCTCAGCAGGGTTGATCCAGTCGCTTCCGCCGCTCGTAGAAAGCGCCTTTACCGTCCCGCTTATCTCACTGCTCCACGATCCCAGCGATGTAGCCGATCGTATCGTCGGCACAATTTGTAGTAACGAGCTGATCGAGGTGGGACTGCTCACAGCAGTCGGCGAGCGCATCTATGAGAACATCTGCACTTATTCGGGCGTTCCCCTCGATGGAAACTCGAAGAGGCCGCTTATCAAGGCCTCAGATGCAGAATTGTCTCCCGAAGAGCTGGTCGAAACCTATTTCGCAGGCACGCCAATCCGCGACCTCCTTCTGTGCCCGCTTCCGTTCGCGCTTCCTGATGAGACGCGATTCAGCGGCCATTGGATTATCGCCCCGCCTGGGCGGGGCAAGACTACTCTGCTTCATGCCATGTTCCTCGATGACCTCCCGCGCCATGCCTCCATCGTCGTCATGGACAGCAAGGGCGACCTCATCAATCCGATAAAGAACATGGCCGCCGTTGCTGACAGGCTCGTCCTTATCGAGCCCGACAGTTACCACCCGCTTGCCCTCAATCCCCTCGATGTGCCGAGCGAGAACATTCCGCATACCATCGCGCTCATCGAGTACATACTGTCCGGGCTTTTGGATGCCAAATTCACCAACTTACAATCCGCGCTCTTCCGCCATGTCCTCCCGGCCATGTTGCAAGCGTTTCCGAATCCGACCATCGACACGCTGAAGCGCGTTCTGGCCGACGGCCTGACCCGAGACGAGGTCGAAAAGCTCGATAGCCGATTGAGGCAATTTTTCGAGAACAAGGCGAGCGGCTTTCACTCGAAAACGTACGCGGAGACCCGGAGCCAGATCATCTGGCGCCTCGACTTCATTCTCACCAACGACACCATGCGCGCCATGTTCGCCTCTCCCACCACTCGCCTCAAGATCGGGGAGGCAATGAACATCGGCAAGATCGTCCTCATCGACGCCAGCAAGGCGAAGCTTGGCGACGAGGGCAGCGAGTTCTATCAACGGTTCTTCCTGGCTCTCATCCTCGGGGCCGCTCAGGCGCGCTCAACGCTCAGACCTTCTGAAAAGCTCCCGGTGTATTGTTACTTGGACGAGTGCCAATGGGTGCGTAACGATCAGAAGCTTGCGACCATCCTGGATGAATGCCGCTCTCAAAAAATCGCGCTCATCCTCGCTCACCAACGCACGGACCAAATAACAAACCCCAACGTCCTTAGTGCGGTGGCGAACTGTGCTATCCGCTTTGCCAACAGCGACGACGAGGCAAAGTATCTTGCGCCGAAGCTCCGATGTGAACCGGAGTTCCTGCACAACCTACCGCGCGGGACGTTTGCCGCCTTCGTCCGCGACCTCACACCGCACGCCATCGCTCTAAAAGTCCCGTATCGGAACATCGAGGACTTGCCGCGCATGACTGCCGCCCAGCAAGTCGCCATTCGCCAGCGTATGCGGGACGATTACGGATTCATTCCGGAGCCCCCACCAATCCATGCCGCGGCTTCTTCGTTCTCGGCACGTGAAGCCCCGGCAAATGCCACCGCATCTCCGGCAAGAGCGGGTCACGATAAGCCCCGATCAGCCGCGACACGTCGCGACGACCCGCCACCGGCGAACGACAAACCTGAGACCGGCTCAACCTGGTAGAAAATGTTTCGTTAGCGCGTAGCGTCTCATAGCGACGCTGGCTTCCCCACCACACCTTTTGCTCACCGTTATTCGAGCGCGCGCTCCATGTTAATTCAGTGGCATGGATCAACGGTCACGCAATTCACGTTGGGATAGAGAGCCGAAGCTCGATCGGGCCGGCAGGCCGATCATCGCTCGGCTTTCTGAGGACGATCTCGCTATTTTCAAATTGCTGGGTCGGTATCGTTACCTCCCGTCTGACTATCTCGCTGCGCTCACCGGCCGGTCAATCCCCGCACTGCAGGCGAGACTTGAAGTCCTCTGCCGCAAGCCCAACGGTTACGTCAATCGGCCGCACCAGCAGCGCGCAAATGCCAACGCGAATACAAGACGTTTAATATACGAATTGGACGATAGGGGCGCGGACGAGCTTCGCAGCCGCGGCCTCACCTATTCTCGGAAGAAGTACCTGCGCAACTTCGCGCATGAACTGATGGCGTGCACGATCGCGGCGTCATTCGAGATCGGTGCTAAGAGCAGCAACACGATTCGCCTTATCGGGTGGCACGACCTCCTCGATAGCCCGCAAATGCCGAGTGCCACAAAGCGGCTCGCGAACCCACAGCTCCTTCCAATCGAGCGTGACGGGCGGGCCGAAAGTCTCGCGAGTGATTGGCGGCCGTTCGTCGTTGAGCGAAACGCCGGTTCGAAATCCTATGCATTCGTCTTCGGGTTCGAAGCCGATTGCGGCACCGAGCCGATTGATTCAGGCGACGACCAGCGCACGTCGATCCGCAATAAGTTCATCGCCTATCTCAACGCCCTCAACCAGGGTGTGCCGGCACGGCACTTCGGCGCATCCACATTTCTGATCCCCTTCGTCACGACTACGAAGACTCGAATGCTTTCCATGATCGATCTGTTAGAGCGGCTCAAGCCGGGCGCATATGGCAGGCGGTTTCTTTTCAAGCATATTCCCTCTCTCACCTCGTTTGAGAAGCCTGCACCCGCCTCAGGCCACATGCTTTTTGAGCCGTGGCAGCGGGCGGGATTCGAACCGTTCTCTTTGGCTGAGTGATGGATCATGCGCCGGGACCGGCGAAGAATCGTCGAACTTAACGACCAGCTCCGTACCACCTTCAAGGGGGGACGCGTGCAGATGACGCCCGACGTCTATGACCTCGAGCCTCGCCTGCGTGGCCGAGCGCTCCTCTTCCTGTCAAAGTATCGAAAGTTCGACCCCGAGAGCGAGCACGACTGGGGCACGTTTATCTTCGGCGGCTACGCGTTCGAATGGCGTATCGAGTATCGATCCGCAACTGGATCAGGCCTTTCGCGCGACCCGGCGGACCCACATTCGACCCTTCGCGTCCTTACCCTCTTCGTTGTCGCAGACGCCTTGCGGTAGCGCCATCCCCCGCTGGGGATAACCGGTGAGACGTGGGACGAACCGCGTTATCCTTACACCCATGGATATCGACACGCCGCGACCTGTCGCGACAAGTCCCGACAGCGATTTTACTCTCACGATCGATGAAGCGCTGGAACGATACGGGCGAGCTGGTCTACCGCGTACGCCGCGGAGCATTCAGCGCTATTGCGCAAAAGGCCATCTCGAATGCCGCTTAATCGAGACGCCCATTGGCGAGAAGTACATGATCTCGCCCGCATCCGTAGACAAACATATTGCGTACATTGAAGAGGTCAGCGCTAACGCGACAGGTCCCGACCTGACGCGACAAGGCGCGACAGGACGCGACAAGGCGCGACATGTCGGCGCCGAAGGCAGCACTTTGAACATAAAGGAAAAGCTAGTCCGGGGGGACGCGACAACCCCCGACAAGTCGCGACAAGACGTGCCAGAGACTGAATACGTCCAGCAGCTTGAAAAACGCCTCGTCGAGAAGGACGGCGAGATCGTGTTTTTGCGCGGAGAGGTTTCGGTCAAGAACGATCAAATCAAGGACTTAACCGAACGAGCAAGAGAGACCAATCACCTCATCGCAGGACTCCAGAGAATGCTTACGCCGTTGCTGGGGCACCCCGACGGCCCGAAGTCGGCCCCAAATTGACCGCCGCTCGACGCGCTTACTTTCCCGGTCTCAATCGTTTGGAGGTATCGCTTGCATACTACAACTTGGCAGATATAGTCTTGCATTTGGTTCGCATGGAGGACACATGCGACGGGTATCCGGACTGACGACGCTTTTTGCTTTTGTAAGCACAAGCACACCACTGGCGCTTACCCCTGCCTCACTTCGGTACTTTCGGTGTTCCTCAACAGGCGAGTATTGAGCTGACAATAGCCGTCGGCAGCCGGGTACATATGCGCAATGTTTAGCTTGCTCAATCCAGCTCGCTCCATACGGGAGCTTCTTGACTACCTCCTGGCTGAGGATCACGAGAAGTATCTGTATAGAGGGCAGACCAAAGATTATTCCACGTTGCTCCCGTCACGCTTTCGACGCGGTGTCACGGACAGAAAGCTCGATTACGACTGGATCAGCGTCGATAGCACAAAATCCAATCTGTCTCTGACTGACCGCGATCGGGTCAAATCCATGGTGCGTCGCAAATTGATGCGGACGCATGGGAAGGGTCTGGGCAATATTATTGCCCAGCAATATGGAATGGGTTCAGAGGTCGTTGATGTTACAGAGTGCCCTAAGATCGCTGCATTTTTTGCAACGCGCGCCTACCCCGCATACGACCATTTCGGAGGGAACGAGAACAACGGATATGGCGTCGTGTACCGAATACGAAGATGGCCCCAAATCAGAAACGTTGCTCATCTCGAAGACACCGTGCACGTCATGGAGCTTAAGGATTTCAAGGGAAAAGAAGTTGTCTGGTTTAAGAATCGCGTTGCATTGCCTGCACTAACCATATCGGGGGACGCCGAAACGGTTGCCATGCTGGAGAAGTATTTCAAAAAGTATGGTTCAATGGAAGCCGACATGAATACGGCTCACGCGAGGGTTACGTTCTCCAACGTCATCGATATCGCGGAGCCACTGGGTACGGCGCATGGTGGTTCGTTGCCCGATTTGTCCAATTCTCGGCTGGCAAGGCAACGAGGTGGTTTGCTCTATCCATTGATATGGCACAGGTGCTTGCATCCCACACGCGTCAAGCTTTCGAGGAACGGGAATAAGGACGAGTATTTCGCAACACCGGATCTGGTGGCAATAAAGGACATTGTCGCAGTCCACGACTTGAAGGGCGCGCCTGACTTCGAGGCGTTCTATTTTAGACATGGATCGAACATCATCACAGAGTACGCGCCTGACTATCTGTGGCCAAACCTAGCCATCGATCGAGCCTATCAATATGTGGCCGAGGTCTCCGCTGAAGTGGGGGCGAGATACCTGTCCGACTATGGCGTCTCTGTTCATGACGCTGTTCATGGCCTCGTCGATCCTGGTTATCGGACATAACTTCAAGCCTTGAAACCTCTGCCAGGCCGGTGTGCTCTACTCATGTTGCGATTGGCGGCGTGTCTGGCCGGTTGCCGCGACCAGCCGCGACAGATCGCGCCACGTCGCGAGTAGCTGACAAAATTTCGCTCGCGTTGTTTGATGGCGTTATCCACTCCGAAGTGGGGGACAAGTTGGCCATCGTCCGTTCGGCGCAACGTATAATGGCAAGGTATGGAAGGTCAGTCGGAACGGCACATCAGCAACATCTTGCGTGAGCGCAACATCGAAATTATCGGAGCTGACCTGGCCACGCGTCACGGATTCACGCAGGTCCCGAACTTCATTCTCACGAACAAAGAACTCTCTGTTGGAGCTAAGCTCGCTTACGCAATGTTGCTTAAATACGCATGGGGAGATGATGCCTGCTTTCCGGGTCAGGTGAAGCTTGCGGAAGACATGGGTTCAGGCGAGCGAAGCGTCCGCCGCTATCTCGATGAGCTCGAAAAGACCAAGCTCTTGGAGATTGTGCAGCGTGGCCTCGGTAAGACCAATCTATATCGGCTCTTCCTCACAGTGCAGAAGCAAGCCACACATGGCCGGCACTGAGCGGCCAATTTGGCCGCTCTTGAGCGGCCATCGTTGCCGAACTGGAGCGGCCAAATCAGCCGCTCTCTCTATATAAGAATACGCATTTAAGAATACTCATGATAAAAATACTCAGTTCAGGGAATGCATTTTCAAATAAGGGAATACAAGCAATCGACTGACCAAAAGTGCTGAACAGTTCGTATCCTCAGGACGTCCCACCCAGGCACCAGATTCATCAGGATAAGAGGGTACAACAGCTATACACCTGACTTGTACCCCTCGGTTCTTACCAATCGCCAATGTGTTCTGATAGCACGGCATAAGTCGCCCCCGCTTTGTCGGGCTCGCCGCCCGACCCCGCGCCGCCACTCATCAAGCAAAGCTTGATCGAGCTGGCGGCGCTCCGGCGTTCCTTCCCGGAATTCGCGTGCCGCTCCATTCCGTCCAGTCCCTCCGGAGCGCGCTGCGGTCTGCGCTCCCCGCACTGGAGTGCGTGGTGCTCGACTGGCGGCGCGGGGTCGGCCGGCTCACGCCGGACGACGCGCACCCTGACGGGTCCTCTTGGCGGATCTCGCCCCACGGTTCTCAATGGGGCAACCAAACATGGGCGAGATTCCGCCGGCGATGCGCGTCTCCGACAAAGCGGGGGCCGACATCACACCGGTATCCACACGGCATCCACACCTACCTAGCGAACCGCCAACAGCCTCCGGGGCTACAATAGACGGACCACGTCTCACGGCGTGGCGACAGCCTCGGGTAGTTCACCGACCACACCCCACCATAGGTCGCTCGGTGAGCCGCGGGTCGCTTCACTCCCACAGAAAGCGGCGCGCACGAATGGCAAACGCGAGCTGCGCCTGGCAGCACGGGTTTTCACCGGAGGCAGTCGCGACGTTATGGAGCAGGAGCCTATTTCTATTGCAACGACTGCTAGCGGCGGCGGCATCACGTTCTCGCGCGAAGAACGCGAACGCCACCTATACATTGTCGGCAAGTCAGGCAGTGGCAAAAGCACTCTGCTATTCAATCTCGCAATCGACGACATCAATAGGGGAGAGGGGATCGCCGTCATTGATCCTCACGGTGACCTAGCCTTCGACATTCTCGATACGATACCGCGCACTCGCATCAACGACGTGTGCTATCTCGACGTGACGGATATCGAGCGGCCGGTCGGATTTAATCCGATCACGCGCGTTGCGCCGGGAAGGCGGGCGCTTGCCGCGGCCGGGGTGGTATCGGCGTTCAAGCACATTTGGTCCGACAGCTGGGGGCCGCGACTTGAGCATTTCCTCTATCATGGCATCGCGGCCCTCATCTCGCGCCAGCATTCTACGCTGATCGACCTCCCACGGGTTTACATCGACGACCGCTTCCGGGAACGCCTTCTCCGCGACGCCAGCGACAGCGAGACGCTCCGGTTCTGGAACGAGGAGTTCTTGGCGTATCCGAAATCATTTCGCTCGGAGGCCATTGCTCCCATCCTCAATAAGGCGGGGCAAATTGCCGCGGCGCCTCAGCTCCGCATGATTCTTGGGCAAGTGGCCCCGCGATTCGATCTCGGGTTCACGATGAACAACCGGCGCATTCTGATCGCCAATCTCGCCAAGGGATCGATAGGGGAGCAGGCGTCTAACCTGCTCGGCTCACTCATCGTCTCTCATTTACAGCTCGTCTCCATGGACCGATCATCCGTTCCGCCTGACCAGCGGGTCGCTTTCTTCGCCCACATCGATGAATTCCAAACATTTAGTTCAGACGCCTTTGCGTCACTGCTTTCGGAGGCGCGCAAGTTTGCAACCCATTTCTGCCTTGCCAACCAGTACACGGATCAGCTCCAGTCCGCCGTGCGCTCCGCGGTGATAGGCAACGCGGGAACGCTGATCATCTTCCGCGTTGGCAGCCGCGATTCCGAGCTCTTGGCGCCTGAATTTCGAACGATGGAGCGCGGAACGCTTGCGGATCAAGAGCCTTTCACGGCCTGGCTTCGGCGAGGCACCGGCCAAGAGCGGATTTTCGTGGCACCTAGACAGTACGCGCGGCTCGGCACCGCGGATACGATCCGCGCGCAGAGCCGCCAACGCTTCGGGCGACCGGGCTGGGCGATCAACCGCGGATGAGCCAGGCAAGACCCGCGCGTCTCGTGAATTCGTACTTTCGCGCTCTGATCAGCATTATCGTGGACACAACCAATTGGTGTGGTAGTATCTGTCGCCAATTTGAAGACTAGCGCGAGGAGGGGGCTCCATGCGCGAGGTCGCGATAGCGTGCGCATTCCTGATCGGTTGGGCCACCGTAGCCCAAGCGCAATTTCAATGTCCGCCTGGAAGCACAGAAGTGTCAGGAGGTGGCGGCATCATGTGCCAATGCCCCGACGGCTCGTATGCGGGGTTATATAGTGGGTGTCGGCAACAATACACACCGCAGGTCCAGCAATCGGTTTGCCCTCCCGATACGGAGTATTGCGCTCATGTCGGATTGTGCTGCGGCAGGGGGAATTACTGCTCCAAATATGGCTGCATAGCGAGGGGCTCCATCGAGTGTGGCGGCTATTATTGCGCACCGGGACAAAAGTGCGCAATCGGACGCCGGGGATGTTACGCCGAGGGGGTTGTGGATTGTGGACCCAGACACAATAGCTCGTGCGATGAAGGACACGTCTGCTGGACGGCGCCCTATGACATTCCCGGCGTGGTGAAGAAAGGACAGCTTAGGTGCCCGACACCAGAGCAAGCATCAGAGCTAGAAGCACGCATTCGAGACCTCAAAGCCGAACAGCAGCAACATGAACAGCAAGCTCGCGAGGAGACTAGACGCAAAGAAGAAGAGCGCAAGGCAGAGGTCGCTCGCAAGAAGCAAGACGCAATTGATGCAAAGACGAGGACCGACCAGGAACGCAAGGAGGCGGCAGCTACCGCGAAGCAAAAGCTCGAGGAACTTGCTCGCGAGAAACTAGTTCGGGAGAAGGCGGCTCAGGAGAAAGCGGCAGCGGACAAACTCGCGGCGGTTGAGGCGCAACGTAAAGACGAAGCGGAGGCAAAGCAAAAAGCAGAGAACGCGAAACGCGCGGAAGATGCGCTCCTCAAGAGTCTCCAGGCTGAGAAAGAGCACCGGCGCACCGCAGAAAAGGCGGCGGCAGAGAAGGCGCCTCCCAATAAGGCGGCGACAGTAAGGGCAGTCGCGGAGGAAGCGAGGCTCGCCGCAGCTCTGCAGGGACAGAATGTGTCGCAGCCGCCGGGTGTTGTCGTCCCAGCGCGGGCGCAGCCCATAAACGTTGCTACGGCACGTGAGGTTCAACCCTATTCAGTCCTGGCGGCGGACGTTTACGCCGATAAAAGCAAGGCCAGCGCCAATTTCTTTGGGTTCCGCCGAATAAATGATGACTGGAAGACAACACTAACAAAGAGTGGACTTAATGCGTCCCAAGTTGGCGCGTTTGCAAATTCGAATTTTTACGGTTCGACTTATGTGAACCCCGACAAGAAGGAGATCGTTGTCGCGTTCCGTGGGTCACTTTATCCTGGCATTAGTGGTGGAAGTTTGAAGGATTGGGCCACTAACATTGGGGCACGTTACTTGCCGCTTAATGGGGTAGTCCGGCCAACCCAATATGAGGCAGCTTTGGCATATGCCAAGGCCGTCCGCGATATGTCTGAACGAGACTACAAGGGCTTTACAATCAAATTGACCGGACATTCCGAGGGTGGCAGTGAGGCAAGCTACGTCGGAAATCAGCTTGGCCTCAATACGTATACCTTCAATGCCGCAAGGAATTCGTTTTCAACACAGGAGAGTTCTGCACGCGCGGGTCGGCAGGTAAACGTGTACACAATTAAGGACTGGGTAGGCGATCCTGATACAACCGCCGACATCGCACGAATGGCAGGGAAAGGTCTTCTTCCCGGCAACACCGTATTTGTTAGTCCGACGGGTGGTCCTGACTTGTCAGTTGGGGAGCGTCACTCGATGGATAACGTTGAGGCTGGTTTGGGGGAGTTCTTACTTAGAGCCGAGCGAGGGCGACGGTAGAAGTTGTCGGATTTGAGAGAATTCGTGCTGGATTAAAAGCCCATTATGACAACGGCCCATAGACCCACAAAGATTGCGGCCAACATAAATGCACCTGCGATGATCACGATCCTGAGAATGCGTATCAAAAGACTCGTTTGCGAAGGCTTCACTGCTGCATAATTTCTTTTTCTTCGAATGAAGAAGATCGTGAGCCCAGACAGGAGCACAACCGGCACAATCGCGATCAGATATAAAAAACTTGTAATGCCCAAAGGATCAGAAAATATAAGTGCAACGGGAAAGAGAACGAGCCCGAGAAGGATGACGGCAACGAGAAAGCTTTCTATGGCGCTCACACGTCAATTCTAACACGCGATAGGCAGTGGAAAAGTGCGGCGTGCTATTGGCAACGGAATTGCAACGCAGAATCCACCCCAACAAGTGAAGTGATGGGAACTCGCAGACTGGCAGGGGCTTTCGTGAATATCACACATAAAGTGATTTTCTTGCTGCTCACGTCCGTTATTTTTGTCGGCGCTGCTTCCGGTGACCGTGAGGTGTGCGAGAGGGGGCAAGATGAAAAGTCAGTTTCCGCGTGCTCTCGCTTGATGTCCTCAGGGCAACTGGATTTGGTAGATCAGGCAATATTGCACGCTCTTCGTGGTACAGCCTATCGACAGAAGGGAGAATTTGACCCCGCAATTGCGGACTTTACCCGGGTCATCGAGCTCACCCAGAAGTACGCTTCAGGCAAAATAATCGCGTCGGCGCATGTGGTTCGGGCTGGCGCTTATTCCCTGAAGGGCGATCTCGAAAAATCTCTTGCCGATTATCGAGCTGCGCTCGCCTTGGATCCGTCCAATGATCAAGCTGCGAACGGGATTGAAAGAATTGAAGCGGCGCGGGCAGAGGCGGAGCAGTCTCGAAAGAATGCCGAGGCGACGACACTGCCGTCTGCGGCGCTGTCAACCGGGGTATCGCTCACAGAAGATAGGGAAAGGATTTTGAAGGCCAAGGACAGTTTCAAGGAATGTGACACGTGCCCCGAAATGGTGGTGGTGCCGGCGGGGTCGCTATTGATGGGTGCGCCCATAGGCGAGCTTTCCCGGATGGAAAACGAAGGCCCTTTGCACAAGGTGACGTTCGCGAAACCGTTCGCTGTCGGCCGGTTTTCCGTGACACTGGATGAGTATGATCGCTGCGCGGCCGATGGGGCCTGCGAGGGATACAAACCTTCGGACCGCGGCTGGGGACGCGGCCGTCGGCCGGCAATCAACGTATCGTGGCACGACGCCAGGGCCTATATCGAATGGCTTTCGAAAAAGACCAGCAGGAAATACCGATTCTTGAGCGAGGCCGAGCGTGAATACGTCACGCGAGCTGGCACGCTCACACCCTTCTGGGTAGGCCAAACCATCTCCTCGAAACAAGCGAACTTCGACAACACCACGTCATACGCCGGCGGACCCAGAGGTGAATATCCAAGGAAGACGTTGCCCGTTGATTCCTTTGCCCCCAATCCATGGGGCCTCTACCAGGTACATGGCAACGTTTGGGAGTGGGTTGAGGATTGCGCCAGTAACAATTATCAAAGCACGCCGACAGATGGCTCAGCCTGGACGGACAGCGATTGTAGTCACCGTGCCGTACGCGGCGGCTCCTGGTACTGCTCTGCCGGACAGCTCCGATCCGCTCACAGAAGTTTCGTGCCCGTTGATCGCAGGGACACCGATGTGGGATTCCGAGTTGCGAGAACGCTCAGCTCCAAGTGATGAACGTTGTACGTCAAGTTCAGGGCGTGACTGTGGTCTTCGCGCAGCGCGCCAAAATGGCTCAACAAGGCCCTAGAACACCACCGCCGATTTATTGGCTCCATTGAGCCATGTTTTTCGTGTTGAGTTACGTCGCACAATATTGTTTTTACGACACGAAAATCTCGTGCCGTCAATGGCGCGCCTATAATTCAAGCACCTTGCGTGCGCAATTTCGATGATTTGCTACAATGCAAGGGTATGACCAAGTTGCTTGAGGAGGCCATCGAACAACTGCGCGACCTGCCGGAAGATGAACAGGATGCCGCGGCGGACGTGCTGTTTGTTTACATCTCGAACGACGCGCGCGAATACCAGCTACGGCCGCATCAAGTCGCGGAGGTCCACCGCATTCGTCGCGGACTGCGCGACGGATCGACCCGGATCGCGACGGACGCCGAGGTCAAGACTGCTAGGCAAAAATTCCGATCATGAAAGTGCGCTTCACGTTGGAAGCGCTGACTCATATCGACGCCATCGGGTTCTATCTTGGGCACCGTAGCCCGGCCGCCGCCGCGCACATCGTTGGTCGCATCTTCGCCGATTGCGACCGGCTCGCGGAATTTCCGCATCTAGGGCATGTCGGCAGCGTGCGCGACACTTATGAATGGACGGTTGCAGGACTCCTCTACATCGTGGTGCACGAAATCAATCAGGACGAAAGCGAACTCATCATTATTGGAGTCTTCCATGGGGCACAGCGTCATTAGGCGGCCGGCTCGGCCTTCGGCCGCCACGCTCTATCGCGCTGATCGCGCCACCGAGCCCGCTTCCCTCTTTTTAGATCGGTCTCGTCCCTTGCGGGCGACGATCGTTGCCGCTCCCCTATTGTGCTCCTCGCCGGAGGCACTCGGTCCCGCCTCCCGCCCGAAATGGGCGGCGCTATGCTGAGGCTCCTGCGGGTGCCTTCTTAACCGGCCTCGTCGCTGCAGTCGGTCCCGCGTCCCGGCTGCGCCGTCGCTATGCTGACGCTCCTACGGCTGCGTTGTTTATGATTCGTGCTCGCTCTCCTTTCCCAGTCAGCCACATCGCTTCCAACGGATTGCTCGCTCCTAGCGTCTCGAAATCGGCAAACAGGAACAAGTTTGAGCCCTTCCCATTGGTGAGATGATCGAGCGCAGTGAGCATCCGATCAATCCGGTTTGCGTCCGTGGTTATTGTGAGGACCCGAAAATTCTCGATACCGAGATCGTGCACGTGGCGGCGTTGCCGGTTGGCTTCGAGGTAGGTTTGCAGCTTCTTTGAAAAGTACGTTCGGTGCGCGTTGCGATAACGTTCGACCGGCATCTCTCCCCTATCGATTTCGACCATGAAGTAGCTCTCTTTTGCATCGCTCATCCGCAGACCGAAGAGCACATCCGGCACCACCGCGTTCCGCCTCAACACGCCGCCGATCCTGATGCTCGCTTCCAGTTTGACCAGGCGATCACGGTTGCACTTCGGCGCATCATCCAAGATTTCGTTTCGTTCCAAGACGCGCAGATCACTTCGACTACGCGCGGCCAGCTCAAGCGCGACCCAGAATTCGGCGATCGAAACCGTGTGTTCGATAAAGCGCCAACCGGCGCCACGCTCGCTGTCGATGCCATCGAGCAAACGCCGCCGCACGTCTTCGCCGTGCTTGCGCAGCAACCCGGCGCCTTTCCGCGTCAGCGCATAGATTGTCGGGCGCGACCCTTCGTACAGCAACCGGCTCGCGACCTGCGCGACGGGCCGTTCCACATAGCCGTTCTCAAACAGTGCGAGCAGCGCCCGCGAAACATTTTGCGCGCTCCCGCCGTCAAGCGCGGCGAGCTGCGCCGCCGAGGCCAGCCGCAGCCGGGCGATATTCCGAAGCAGTTCGATGTTGCGCGGAGTCAGCCGCACTGGCCGCGGATCTTCCGGCCGTTCGAAAAATCTTCGCCGCTCCCGAGCAAACGTTTCCATAGAACTGATTATAGCGCGTCAAAGGACGTTCCTTTTTGGTCGTGTGCATGGACGCCTTTGTTGCGGCGGACGCTCCCCTATCAAGGGCGGCCAACGCGCCGTCGCCTCCGGCGATTCCACCCTTGACAGGGTCCGCGTAGCGCCGCTTTGGGCTATCCATGCAAACGACGCCCTGTTCTACGACCGCATCAACCAAAACATCTGTTGAAGAAGTACGAGCGTTTCCTTGTGCAGTGGCCATCCTTGCGCAGCCGAATCCGACGGTGCATCCTTAAGGCAGTCATCCGTCTTGTTGACCGGCACCCTACTCGGATGTCGGTCTTGCAAGACGGAGAATAGAGATGTTGCAACGAGACGCTCCTGCGGTTGGGGCAACCCAACCCCCTGCCGATCTCGCCTCCCTCATTCAATTCTATTCCATCGAACTCGCACCGACGGATGACGGCGGTCTCTATGTCGGCGTCACCGCGACCGTTTGCGAGCACGAGGGTGAGTTGGAGCTGATGGAGATGGGCTCGGGCCGTGTCGATACGCTCGACATGGCACTGCTGATGATCCGCGACGCGGTCGCGCCGCGTCACTGAAACCTCAATGGAGAGACGACATGAGTACCGAAGTACACAGGCCCGATTTCCGGGCATTCACTGTCATCAAGCGGGGCGAGGGTCAGGACGATTTCTGGCTTCCGATCGGCGCCGCCTTCGCCCACCAATCAGGTGAAGGATTTAACCTGATCCTGCAGGCACTTCCGCTCCCGGACAAGGACGGGCAGTGCAAGATCGTGCTACGCCCGCCGAAGGATGACGACTCGCGTTCGCAGAATCCCCCAGATCGAAGCGACCGCAACAACAAATCCGGCTCTCGACGCCGGTAGCCGCCCTCAGCTGAGGGCAGGCTCGCAAGCCGCCGGCATAGCCGGCGGCTTCTTTCTATTGATACGCGCCCCCATACCTCCCCTGTTGCCGTAAGTACCCCCGTATCTGTTTGGGGAACGAAAATTTCGCAGCGATTTCAAATTGATTGCGCGACCCCTTTTTCCCTCGCCGCGCGCGACTGGATACTACGTTGGTTTGTTTTTCTTGCTTATGTGTGCGCTGGCGCGCTGCTCCCGGAGGGAGTTCGAGATTGGTGCCTCGGGCCCGCGGCCTGAAGGCCGCCGTGCCCTCGTGCACGTTCCTGCGCCGACCCCTGCCCGACCGTGGACCGCCTCAATCCACAGCGGAGAAACGAACGGACCGCCGCCGGTCCGCCGGAGTACCGCCGGAGCGCTGGCGGCCAGTTCGTTTCGCTGTCTACCCGCCGCCGGTGCAGAGATAACGAACACCCAGTGTCCGGGCTATCGGACAGCAGAGCCGTCCGATAGTCCTCCCTGGGCGTCACGTTATGCCGCCCGGCGGCGTCCCGTTCGCGTCCCGTGACGGCCTTCCGCGATAGGCCACGGCCGGGGGCTGGCTGGTTGCGGCCGGCGGCGTCAGGAGCCGAGACAAAGAGGCTCCGTTTATCCAGTTGCCCCGCGTCGCTCTCCTCATGGTAGTGGCCGCAGCACGCCGTCAAGGGCCGCGTCGCTTGCGTGGCTGCCGTCCGCGCGCATCAAGGCTTTCCCCCTTGACCGCGCGCTTTGCCGGCCGCCCGCATGAGAGCGTCTCGCGGGGCAACCGTGAGAGGTCGAACTTATCAGCCCTCATTACTAATCATCGTATGGAAATCGAAGTCTGTGCGCAGTGGGACCGCATGAGTATGGCGGAGGCCGCGGCCCAGCTCGGCGGAAAATTCGATGCCGGGTATGGCATCGAGTCCGGCAATGTTGGCTACTTGCATGAGCCGTACTACGGCGAGCCGTACGCGACGAAGGCGCTTGTTCCGGAAGCCTTCCGGTACGGCCGAGCGCGGATCGCCGCCAGCTCGTTGCAAAAACGGCTACCGGATGCACTCCACATCGTGGAGACGCGCGAGCGACTTGATGCGTTCAGCGCGCCCGATGAATCGGCCATCGAGCGCGTGCGAAAGCACTACCGCGACTTTGTGGCGTTGTGCGCCCGCAAAGAGGACGAGACCGGCATACCGTGTCTCATTATCGCGAGCCAGTAGCTTGCCTCTCACCCGACGCTAAAGCGTCGGGTGAGCCATGTTCGCTGCAAAGCCCGCCGCGGCGATCCGCTTCCCGAATTATACATTGGACTTCCTGCCGCCGCGGCTGGCTCTTGTGGTATTCGTGGAGACGTTCTCGGAGACGCGACAGATGGCCTTCGACGCGGAAAAATTCCTCAACACCCCAAGGTTCGCTCTCGATCAGCTCGGGGTCCTTTCCAACGTTGCTGACTTTCTGACCTTTTCAGAGGACAATATCGCTCACCAGAAAGCGGTCGCTCTGCAAGGAGTGGAAAAAGACGTTGCAGACGCTGGCCTTGAGAAGCCTGAAGTCTTTTCGTATCGCGAACACCTCTTGCATAACATCGACTTTCGTTTCGATGTCGCGCTCCCAATGAGAGTGCGCTACGCGGCTCTAACAGCCTTCACGTCGACCATTGAATGGTCGATGACCGTCCTGAAGCCCTCATTTCATGTCACACAGCCGCCCAAGCGCACTGCGCTTGCGATTCACCTGCTCACCGTTTTCGCTGAACGTTGCGACTTGCCGTTGACGCATCAAATTAGATACTTGGAATTTCTCATTTGGGTACGCAACAGCATCATGCACAATGCCGGCGCTCTCAAAGGTTACAAGCACGAGCCAGATATCCGCGCGAGTATTTCCGCTTATCAGCCGAATTTCACAATCTCAAACTGGCACTACATCGGTGATACGGTAGAAATCAAGCGCGGCGCGCTTGAGCCGCTTATCGAGTCGTGGAGCGAGATCATTCGCGAGCTGTACACAGTTGCCACGAAAAGGAAGCTTCTGCTTTTCTAATTGTCCCTGCCGCCGCGGCGGTCTATTCCTCTCGGGGAAATGCTTCCCGCATTCGAGTAATCATCCACTCCGCAAAAATCTTATCGCCCTCGGGCCCGGGATGCGCCGCCGCAAATTCTTCTGTCAGCCTCCGGAACGTCGCCTTAAATCCCGGGCGATCCTTTAGCTCCTCGCACGTCTTGCTGTAAAATAGAGCGACCTGACGCTCCGAGTCCGACGCATTCCAGTCGATCTCTTTGTACCAGTCCGGCTCCTTGGGTTGCTCGTTCGCTCCCTTGAAACTCTCCATACGGTCGTTGACCGAACAATATCACGTCGACCAACCGCGCTAACCAGTTGTCCCCACGCCTTGAGGAAGGGGGACCCTTGCCCACATGGCGGCCTACGCATAGAAGTTGATACCGTTGGTCGGTACCCGTTCCAAGGGGTAGTATGCAGCCATGAGCCGCCTGACTGATTCTCTAGCCCCCGAACTGGCGACCCTCGTTGAGCATGGGGCCGTGCCGGAAGAAATTGCCGCCGCCGTCCGGAAATCGTCGGGCGCCCGCTTCTACAAGTGCGCTCTTCAGGTCAACCCCTTCGCGTACCTGGCGCGTCATGCCAAACAAACCCCGTTCAAGACCGAGGAGGACTACAACGCGGCAATAGTGGCGGTCTGCCTCAAGGAAGGAATCGAGGTCGTCGCCATAACCGATCATTTTCGCGTTGCAGCATCGCAAGGTCTTGCCGCATCGCTTTCTATTGCGGGCATCGACGTGCTCGTGGGATTCGAGGCCGCTTCGAGTGAGGGCGTGCACCTCCTGTGCCTGTTTCCGGGGACTACTTCGAAGGAGGAATTGGAGCGCGTGATAGGTGCGTGCGGCGTCACCAATCTGGCCGCCGAGTCCCCGCAGTCCGATAAAACCTGCGAACAGTTGCTCAAGATTATTCCAGGATACGGAGGCATCACGATTGCGGCGCATGCCTGCAGCCCGAGCGGCCTCCTGACGACGTTGAGGGGCCAGTCGCGGGCGCGCGTATGGCGATCCCCTGATTTGCTCGCAATCGCATTGCCCGGCGCGCGTAGCGCTACTCCAGAGAACTGTCGCAACATAATCGCCAACAAGGATCCCGCTCACGCGCGGCCTCGCGCAGTCGCAGTAGTGAACGCGAATGATGTCAGCGAGCCAAAGACGCTCGCTGACCCCAGTTCCACTACGTGGATAAAAATGACGAAGCCTTCCGTTGAAGGGCTCCGGCAGGCGTTTCTTGATTGGGAATCCCGCATTCGCCTCAACAGCGATCCTACGCCGAAGGCGCACACCGAGTTGATTGCCGTCTCCTGGGCCGGGGGGTTACTGGACGGACAGTCGCTTCGCCTCAACGAGTGTCTGAATGTGCTGGTCGGCGGTCGCGGCGCTGGCAAGTCCACGTTGATCGAAAGTCTCAGATACGCGTTCGAGCTGCCGCCTAAAGGGGACGAGGCAAAGCGGACGCACGAGGGCATGATCAAGAGCGTGCTGGGATCGGGTGCCGCAGTCCGGGTTTTAATCCGCTCCCCACTTCCCTCCCCGCAATACTATTTGATTGAGCGCATCTTCGGCAGCCGAGCCCGAATTCGGAACCAAGCCGGAGAACTCTTGCAAGACGTCAGCGCGCAATCTGTGTTCGGGAATATCGAGGTGTATGGGCAGCATGAGATTTCAGAGCTGACCCGATACCCGGAAAAGCTCGCACAGCTTCTCCGTCGCTTTACCGAACCCGCAGCGAGCGGCGCTGTCGCGAAAGCCCAGCTCAAGGAACAGCTTGAGAGGTCCCGATCTGCGATTGATACCGAGATCGCGGAGATCGAACGCATCGAGCAGGCCCTCGCCGCGCTGCCGAGCTTGAAGGAACATCTCAAACGATTTGCGGCAGCAGGTCTCGACGAGAAGCTGAAGGACAAGACGCTCATAGACGAAGAGAAGCGCCTCTTTGAACAGGCGTCTGAAATCGTGGAGGAGGCCGAGTCGCTCGCCGACGATGTGCTTGCCGCGGCTGAAACCGACGGCGCGCTCGTGGGCGATGACGCGAAAAAGCTTCCGAACGGCGCGATCCTCTCAAAACTGAATGCGGTTCAAACGAAACTGCTTCAGAAAATAAAAGCCGCGGGCAAAAGCATCGAGGCTGCCGCTGCCGAAGCATCGGCATCGGTTACGAAAATCGCTGCAGAATGGGCGCCCAAGCAGAAGGCCGCTGAGGAGGCGTATCAACAGACACTCAAGAAATTGAAGGCCGAGGGGCACGATGCGGCGAAGTTCGTCTCATACAAGGATCAGGTCGATCGCTTGAAGCCCAAAGAGACCGAGCTGAAGGCGCGAAAGAAAACCCTCGGGCAGCACCAGTCGACCCGACGCGACCTGCTTGCGAAGTGGGATGGCGCGAAAGCGGAGGACTTCCGGGAACTGCAGAGGGCCGCGCAAAGAGTATCGAAGCGGTTGAAGGACCGCGTTCGTGTAACAGTCCGGCGCAGTCCTTCTCTTCAGCAGTTGGAGGCCGTGGTCCGAAAGCATGTTTCTGGAAATATCAATCAGGCGCTGGAGCGCTTGCGGATGCTGGATGACCTAAGCTTGACGGATTTCGGTGCTGCCATCATCGAGGGGGCACCTTCGCTCATCAAGAAGTATGGCTTCAGCCAGGTCTCTGCAGAGAAGATCGCGCAGGGCGGAACGTCTCTCGCACTTGAAGTGGAAGAGTGCGAGATTGTTCCTGAGGCTGTCTTGGAGTTGAATGTCGGAAGTGAAAAGGCGCAGACGTGGAAGGAACTCGACCAGCTCTCAACCGGACAGAAAGCAACGGCCGTCCTTCTCTTGCTCTTGCTAGAGTCTGACGCTCCGCTCATTGTCGATCAACCGGAAGACGATCTCGACAACCGTTTCATTGTGGAGGTCATTGTGCCGACAATGCGGGAGGAGAAGCGCAAGCGCCAGTTCGTATTTTCATCGCATAACGCGAATATTCCCGTCCTTGGCGACGCGGAGCAGATCGTTGGTCTTACGCCGGTTGTCGAGGCCGGCATCGAGCACGCGACGATTCCGGACGAGCTGTGCGGCTCGATCGATACTCCCGCGGTGAAGGACCTCATAAAGGAACTGCTCGAAGGTGGTCAGGAAGCTTTCGAGCTCCGCAGGGAGAAATACGGATTCTAGATTCTCGGCTCTGCCATCCCCACGGCGCCATGCCTAAGCGAGCGCGGTAGCGCAAATTCAACGACAAGTCCTTCCTTGGCGACCCGCTGATATCGATTGCTGATCGTGCGCCAGGGTCGTCGATCATTGAGCCTCCAATTGTTCAAGAATAGGTTTAGAATTAGCGCTCGCAACAGTCCGTGGGTCACCGAGGTATTTCTTGTAGTTCGCTAGACCCTCGATCGCCTTATATTGCAAGGCCTGACCAAGGTATGCGCGAAACTTCCCACCGCTCACCTCGGCCGCGAAAGAGTCACGGATCGTCCCTCCGCTAGCGGTCCTCCAAGCCAGATGCTCTCTTGCTTAGAAGGACTCGTTAGAAAGAGGCAGCCGGCCGACTGCAAGCGATCTAGATTAGCGGTTCAACGAAGAGATTGGGCGCGCGCATTCGATCAACTCGTTAAGGAATCTTGGGTCGTGGCACCGATCTGTGAGATATTGGGTGTATGACGTCTGCTCCCCGCCACTCGGGTAACGCCTGATGACCACTTTCCACTCCGTTCTGTCCGCGGACCTTGTAGGATAGAGATAGCAGCGGTGGTACATCACCAAGTCTAGCGTGGATGTCTTGAGGACATTCGCTTTCGCGACCCGTCCCTCCGTGGGCAACAATTGGCTTCTTTGCAGAATTTCGTCCCGATATTCGTTCGCGCCATCAACCCGTCCAAAGCGCGATCGATAAACGGACTCATAGGTGTGCTCAATCGCCAACTTCAGGGCGTCGTCTTCGTATAGGTCTGGCCACCTGCGCTGCCACACTGAAATCGTGGCGGCGTTCTCGCGCTCGAAGTCCGCCAATTGATGCAGATTCTGAGCCCAAATCTTTTGAGCCATATAGCGCGCCGGGGGGAGAAATTGCACAGTCTGCAACTGAAAGAATGTACGCACTGCCAGTGATTTGCGCAAGGCGAGACCGCGCACGACGATGCAAGCGTCTGCGGCTCTCGTGACAGTAATATCCTGCGAGCGTTCAAGCGCGGCAATGATCTCAGCCAGGATGCGGCGCCGGGGGCCGTCGGCCAGTCCGAGCTTTGTTGCAAGTTGATCGAAGCGAATCGGCTCTCCGCCCTGTAGCTCTTCTAAGATGCTGGCCGTCAAAGGCTCCAGAGAGCCTGGCGCAAAGATGCGAATGTCAAGCTCTGCGCTAATAACGCGATCGACCAGCGTCAGAAATCTAAGCTGGTTCACGCCGGGCACACCAGCTAGGCGGCTGAATATGTCCCGGTGGTCAGGTGGGCCGAGTTTTTTCACAGCGATAGAGCCGGGAGCACACAGTGCTGGAGAGGGCCACCGGGGCCGAAGAGAGCCGCTAATCCTGCCATGTGTGGATACTTCTCATCAGTCTTGGCAACACTCTCCAAGAGCTCTGTCAGATTGCCGACCAAGTGTAGCCGTTCGCTTGCGCGTGAAAAGGCGACGTTCATTCGGCGCGGGTCGATCACAAAGTCGCTACTTGTCGGGAATTTTAGCGAAACGAAGGACACGATGACCGAATGCGCTTGCCTTCCTTGGCACCCGTCGATCGTCTGCACATCCGCAGCTTGGGAAACAGCATATCTTAGCTTCGACACTTGCGCAGCATACGGCGAGACAATCAGTAGATTTTCGGATGTATTGCGGATGCTGCCAACAAGCCGCGCGATCGCATCGATCTCCGCGTCGTTGTAGCGGCTTGTGCCATCCTGTTTCCAATGAGTGTCTTGAGAATGCGATGTATCGTGCCAAAATACGCGGTCATCCCTTTCGCGCTTTGCTAGTTCCCATATCTGGTCGCTATAGAACAGGCGTCGAACAAGCTCCGCGACAGACGGATGCATGCGATGCTGGCGCGAAAGTATCGTGACGAGTGATGGATTACGGCGGCCAATGGCCTCGAAGGGCGTTTCCGCCGTTGCAATCGCCTGCCGGAGAACTGTTGCGTGCGCGCGGGACTTTCCGGCGTCGCTTCCCTCGATCGTTTCTAGAAAGGGCGGCAATTGCCGCGAGTCGCCGCTCATGACGATTTTGGGCGAGGTTCCGTCACCGCGGGCGCGGATGAGTTTGGTCAAAACCTTGAACAGCTTTACCAGCCGCAGTTGGCTGGCCTCCTCGAAGATCACCAGGTCGCAGTGCACGTCCGGCAGCCGATCCAGGGCGTCGACACTGGTCACGATGATCGGGGCCGCGAAGCACGCGTATGGATCGAGCCGCGGCACGCCTGGCGTTAGGCCGCAAACGTCGTCAGGTTGGTCCTTGAGCTGCTGAAGCGCCTTCAGGCGCTGCCGCACCATCTCTTGCACGAGAGTTCGTTCGCGGGAGGTAAGCCCACGCCTCTTACCGAGTACGCGAGTTCGCCATTTTTCGTGCGATGGGATAAGCGCTGGCCCGTCAGTATCAGGGGATTCGGCCGTTTCAATGGCGCGCAATTCTCGCTGAACTCGGTCGATCGTTTCCTGAAGGCCAGACTCCGCAGACTTACTTTGGATTTCGTGGAGCAGTGCGGATACGATCCGTTTGTAGTGCTCCTGCGACCAGTTGTAGAGTTCTTTATCGAGACCTTTATCGTCACGGCCTCTTCGAGGAACAAATCGGTAGGGAACGTGCCGACCGCCTGAACGCTCACGCAATACGCGGACAAAATTGTCGAGCGCATAGTGGGTAGAGGCCACGACGACGATGCGTGCTGGCGGAAAGCTAGAGGTGCCCGCGCATTCGTCGAGGAACCGGATGGAAAGGTCGGCGACAAGTGCAGTCTTTCCGGTACCCGCTGCACCCGTAACCAACGAGCAGTTGAACGGCGATTGGCCCCTGAACACGTGGTCGTACAAAACGTCGATCGGATGTCGGGTGACTCGTGCGAATTCGCCTTGGAGATAGTGCCATGCAGGGAGGGCCGGTGTTGGAAAGCTGAGTTGTCGGCGGGGTGGGAGAACCTCCGATCCGACCAGGGGCGCCAGGACATTCCAAGCGAGTGTCGGCGCCGGCGAAGACTCCGCAGGTGTGAAATAGGAGGCTTTCAGGATGCGAAGTGGAGCGGCATCTGCTCCGAGGACCGCGTCCATTCCCTCATCCGTGAAGCTGATGCTTCCATCTGGAGCGATTTCGTCGGCCTCGTTCTCGCCCACGACCGTTAGGTAAGCTTTACTACCCTGGTATTCGATGGACTCGGATATACATTGAAATTCCCTGCCATCGTCAGCGAATCCCCGGACGTTCAGTTGCAGACGGCCTTCACGATCGCCATATCCCGAGCTGGCTAGGTGGTTGAGGAGCTGCTTACCCTGACTGATGACCAGGAGAGATTGACCTGAGCCGAACCCACTTTCTTCCTGCAGCTGAAAGGGAAAACTCGTGCCTGCCAGTTTGTCCAGCTGCGTATACTGCCAATTAATCCAGCTTAATTCCCGATCAAGAATGGCCGGTAGCTCCGCTCGGACTACGTGCTCCCGCGCGCGACGAAGCCACTCTTCCATCCACTTTCGGTATCGGTCGTAGTCCACGCCGAAAACTTGCTCGGCCACATTTCGTGCGTCGTCCTTTGACCCAACCCGAACAAACATCAAGGCGTTGTCGAGTATTCCCTCGGCGGGCACGCCCATCTGATGATCGCGCTGCCGGGCGCTCGACCACCGCCGCATGTCATATCGCGCAAGGCGATGCGCGGTCGGCAGGGAGTTACCCCGAAGAATAAGACCAATCTGGGAATCCTCGCCGGCAGCGAAATAGACATGAGGCTGCCCCAGGGCGCGGTCAAAGAGCAAACGAACGGGTACGCATTCAGAGAGAGCGTCGGATGCCCGGATGATATCCGCGTTCACGCAATCGCGGATGAATTGTCCATCGAGTTCGCCCACGAAGAAGGGATCGCGGCAGATTTCCGCGGCAAACAGTCTGTCAATTTCGCACGTGAGGTCTTGAGCGCGAGGCAGAGCATTTTCCAGCCAACCTGCCAACTCATAAACGACGTTGTCGTTCCAGGCCGCCCGGAATAGCGCGCTTGCCATCACTTCGGAGAGTATTACCGAGCCGTAGTAGATTTGCCGGATTGCCTTGCCGAGCGAAGGACCTCGAACCCAGTCTGCTGCGAGGAGCCCTTCCGCAGCAGGATCATCCAGTCCGATGACGGCAAGGTCCGCAATAGAAATTACTGGAGATCGGCCGGGCTTGACGAAATATAGGTGTTGGAACGCCGGATCATCTGCCCGGAAATCTTCAAGGAAGGCGCCCACGCGGCTCCATTCGGCTGCTGCCTGCACGAGGGAACGGATGAGTGTGATGCGATCGTGATGGTGTGGGTTGTGCGTCGACAGATAAACATGCAGCGGAATCGCGTCGCCGAGAGATTGGCTCAGGCCATAGGCTTGCGCGGTGTGAGAGAATCTTAGTTCCGAGCTGCGCCAGAAGACCGACTGCGCCCCGTCCTTAAGGAGATGAACTTTTGTGAGCGCAAGCTTGAAGTCGTCGGGATTGTCGATTTCTAGAAGCACTGTGTCGGCAGGAATATCAGCGCGTTGATGCGGTCTTTTTGTCTGGAAATCACGTCTGGCCGAACGTCCAGCAGCTGCTATGTATTCCTGCACCTGAAGCCGTTGCCGAGTGTCGTTCGCCCGATCGGCCGCGCTATTGATCGCGGAGCGTAGTTCCTGTCGCGCCGTTGTTCGGTCAAAGATCGTACGGTCGAGATTGAGCTGGTCGGACGTGAACGGGCCTTTTTGGCCTTCGTGAAAGGGCGCAATCAAGCCTATAATGCTCTTGATAAGAGCATCGGTTCTGCCCGTTTTCTCGAAGAACTGAAGCAACCCTGGCGTATCAGTTTCCAGGAACTTGAGTTCGGAGAGGATTTCCTGCTTGCTGTGAGGCAGGTGAAGGAAGGGCTCGCATGTGAATTTTGAGTTTCGGGCGACGCCGATCGTTAGCATTCGTTCCTGCAGATGGGAATATGCGTCCAGCCGCTCTATCGCGCTGATGCACCCGGACGCTTGGCAGTCATGTGTAGGGTTGTACACCAGACGGAAGTCCATCTCGGCGCCCCCGCAACGCGCGAGACGCCCGTCGCAAAGGAGGGCGAAGCCTTCGAGAACCGATTCGACAAGCTTAGTGTCACGAAGCAGGCATTCGTCGGCATTGCGGTGCTTGACCTGAACGACGCGCAGGTTGGTAATCCGCTGCGAAGGCTTGTCGATGCTCCATGCGAGATAGTCGTCGACATCTTCACAGCGGTATGCATCGTAGGTACCGTCGAGAATCCTCGGCATGAGGCGGAGCGAATACAGCCATTGGTAATAGAAGCCCCTAATGGCAATCAGCCCCCCCACCTCGCGAGGACCTTGGGGGGTATGGTCCATTGAAGCTTCTAGGGCTAGGATCGATGGCGGCATAATTCCCCCGCGGGTACGTGAAATAAGGAATCTCGCACAGATTGTTCGGCATCCTTCCTAACGTCAACCCGGTTGTGATGAACGTCTTGCCCAACCGGGTAACGAACCGGATGGTTGTCGCGGCACTCGACTTGCGTATAGGTGTGCACATGTGCCCACGGATGAGCAATTCGATCCGGGGGCACGCAAGGATGGGACTGTTTCGCAATTTATCTCTAGAAAACCATTACCTTATAGCATAGTTCGATTCCGCCCTCGGCACCACGAGCCCTCCCCGCCGTGCTTATGGCACTTCCGCTACCGATACGGCGGCAAGGAGAACATGCTCGCCCTAGCTACTTGCCCGAGATGTCGCTGCTGGCGGATGCGACGGCAACGACCCAACACGCTACCCCTGATCTCAATCGACGCCGACAACCCCGCACACGTTAACGTCGGCGATAACCTACTGTAACCTGGGCGCAACCATTACTGGCCCGCAAGCCGACCTCAACCTCGGCATCAAGACGTTCCTCAACGGAACGCTCACCAGCAATGTCGTGATCGATACGTCTGCGGTCTCCACCGACACCATCGACTACATCGTCACCGACCAAAGCGGCCTCACACCAACGAACACCCGGATGTCATCATCCAGGCGGCCACCACTTCTCCATCGGCTCAGTGAACAGCGTAAACTTCATTCAGTCCGTCACGCTGAACCCAGCGTCCATTCTCAAACGAAATATGACCACGCCGCCGTCTCTCATCTGTGACACCGCCCTTCCAAATCAATTCTCTTCCCGAAACGTCTTCGGACATATCGATGCTTGAGATGGTGTACGCTGACCTCGTTGCGTCCGCGGCCTCTACCAATACGTAGCTGACCGCTCTTAGGCGTAGCCAGCGATCCGCGAACTTGGGCCATATCGCTATGTTATCCGCGAACCCGCGCATTCGCATTGCGGGATACACTGTGGCTGCAGCTTCGTCACATCGCGGTCCGTCGGGTACGTCGGTCGGGAGAGGCCCGGCATCATCGAAGAGAAGCTCATTGATAGCGATTGGCAGTTTGTACCGTTCCTCCTGACCCTCTTCGACGTCTTCAGTGAACGCCTCTGAAAGCTGACGCCTCAGTTGAGCATTAAACTTCGTCTCGTTCGCGATCGGGTTCGTCAACCGCCCTCGTTGGCCGTCTATCGCTCCGCCGATCCGCCTAACCGAATCCGCGTGATATCCAAGATTGTGCATCCACAGCGGCTCAATGAATTCCCAGGTTGAGACGGCGATACATTGACCGGGCCGCGCGTGAATTTCGTAGTAAACTGCAGGCGCTGCTCTGCTACTGTAAAACATCGGCTGCCCAATCCTGTTGAGCCGGCCGAGCTTCGTGACCTTATCGGCCGGAGGATAGGAAATGCGATCAATGGTGTGGGGACGCTCGTCGCACACAACACCGCGGAATAACAAATTGTCCCGCGTCGGATAGTTGATCGCGACGCGATAGCCACCCAGCCTCTCGCGAAGCTGTCGCTTGAGCGTATCGATGTCTCTCCTCAGAATCTGTTCGCGCCAAAATATCTTTTTCATCGCTCTTAGATAATCGCTGAATCGGCCGCCCGTCAGCGGTCCCGTGGCGCGAGACGTTCGGCCAGCATCACGCGCCCGTCCTTGTAACTGAACCGATCAATCTCGTTGCTCAGTCCAATGACCACCAATCTCCGTTTCACCATCCAACGGCAATAGACATTCAGCAATGACCTCAACGCTGGCATCGGCCTCTCCATCAATCCGTACACCAGCCGCGCAAAACCGGCCACACCGCCAAGGACCAAGACAATACTCCAGACGCGATAGTTTTGAAGACTCCCCGTCGCCATGTTGAACGCGCCCAGACATCCAAGCGCCATAAGAATTGTAGCCGCCACCACCTCCGACGTTTTCGCCCGACCGTTAATAGACTTTACTATTCCTTCTAGCTGGGTCTCGATCAGCGCCCGAGCCTGCGCGTCGCGCTCTCGCAGGCTGTTCACCTGACCGCTCAGACTAGCGAGTTGCTTGGCTGCGCGTTCCCTCTCCTCCTGCGCCGCCATCCGTTCGGCGATCATCTCCGCTTCATGCTTTTCCCTGAGTTCCTCCGCCGTTGCCGCCCGCATAACTTCGAGCAAATGCTCCGCGTTCTCTGAGGTGACTACATCCTCGTTGTTCAACGTTTCATCAGCCAACTTCTGGACGCTGCGCGCGTCCTGCATAAGGAGATTGAACTGCTCCAACCGCTCAGGAGTAATGCGCGCCAATTGCGCGGCCAATGCGTGACGCACTTCCGGTCGGACCTGAAGAACCCGGTCACACGTCGCGATCAGATGCCCGCGCGGAATCGTCTCGTCAGCGCCGAGACCGGTTCGGAGCCATGCCGTTGTCGCCAAGTCTCGTGCATGAATAACCGGCCCTTCCTGGGTCTGATAAATCATGCGGCCTTCAAGACAGTATTTCCGGGACTGCCGCACGAAGATTGAATTACGGGTCACCATGACAAACCGGGTCTTGAACACATCGCCGCTCTGTTTACCCTCCCTGAGCCTCATCACGAGGGCCAAACATGTCGCGTCATGTTCCCGCGCCGGTCCGGGGTTACCCCACGTAACCGACGCAAAAAAGTCCTCCTCCTGCTCGGCCGTAAAGTACCGATGCGAGGCTGGAAAAGTATCGAGAGAAATCTGTCGTACCGTAATGCCCGCATTTTCCAGCGCCCGTTCCGGATTGTTTGCGACAGCAGTCACGAAATCCTGCCCGACCTCCCGCTTGATCATCGCGTTATGCGTATAACCACGCCGTTGCTCTGGCGGCAGCCCCAACATGCTCCGCAAGTTGCGCTGCATCTCAATACAGCTCGCCGGGAACACAATGAACGTCGCGCCGATCTTCTTTAGAGCGCTGATGATTGTCGCGATGTCGTCCTTTAGCGCTTTTCCGGAACAACCCAAATAATCGAGCGCGATCGGTGCATCCAAAACAATCGTTAGATCGGTCTTGCCTTCTGTATGAGTCGGCTTGAGGAAATCCTCAACCACCTCAGCCAACAGCCCGATTGACGATAGCCTAATGAGATGCGGCACGAATTCGGGCCGTCTCTTCATAAGATATTGCACAAATCGCGCGCACATATACCGATCGTTAGGATCTAGTGGCTGACCCCCTTCCTCCAAATGCGAGACCAACTCTCGTGCTTCGGCACCGGGCTCCATCTCGCCTAGTTGCGGCGCGAACGCGCCCTCACCCGATACGTCCATCATCACGAGAAATCGAATGAGAATATCCTTTAATTCCTCTCGGTTTTTTTTGTACGCAAGCAGATCAGTCACCCGTGGCGGAAACTTTTCGAACTCGTCGATGATCTGCTCGAATACCGTCACGATCGCTGGCGGCGCGTTATCGGTCGGATCGTCGTACCGCACTAGCCAAACGACACCTTGTCCGGTCTTGGCCTGTTTTTGCAGGATTCCCTTCCGCTCCAGCCTGGGGACGAATGTCGCGGCGATGTCTCCGGTAAACCTCCAGCGATAGAGCCGCCGGACACCTGCGGCGAATACGTGTGGATCAAACACCTTCCCGTTCATCAAAGACAGGATCGGCTCGAAAAATGGGATCAGAGCATCCAGAACGTCGGTGTCATTACCCCTCAACTCTGCCAACGCTGCGTACACTCGCAGGGCACGGCGTGTGACATTGCTCATAACTACTCTCCAACCAACCACGACATTCGCAGCCGAACGCGCATCGATGCAGGCGTTAAGTGTGTGCGGCCGCGTTCGGGCCTCACCCGCAACCCCTGATTCTATCGCGAGGCACATACTACCCGATTCTCGCCCCATAGAATCGCGAAGGTTCTGGTTCTGTTCTGAAGTAGCCCCAGCCCGGCGGGACCGTTCCCTCGTCCGTCCATCTAGGCGACTATTGGCGCCTCGGTTCGGCTAGCCCGTCCCGCAAAATATTCTTGGCGGGGCGTCCGACGATCACGTTGGAATTAGAACCGAACCGGCCCTCACTTGGGACCAAAAATGATGTGAGTAGAGGTGTGAGTACAGCTTAGCCCGTCCGAAAGATGCCCTTCATTTGCAGGCTTTCTTGGGGTTGTTCGATTCCGGCCAGGGCACCATTTGGGCGTTCGCCAGCGTCCGTTTCACCCTCAAAATCAAGCTTAAGCCGCCGTTTGCCCTTCGCCGGCGTCCGCCCCGTTCTGTTGGTATCCGCCCCTCTGCTGGTATCCTTGATGGGAGTGCGCGGGGGTCATGGTATCGCGAGCTTTGGGTGGAATCGAACCTATGCCGGCCAAATCCGCCCCCTATTTCCGGCACCTGAAGCCGGCAGCGAAAGACTACAAGCGCTCAAATGAAGGCGGGCTCTTCATGCTCGTCACCGCGACCGGATCGTAGCTTTGGCGCTTCGCCTATCGCTACGACGGCAAGCAGAACCGCTCGCCAACTAACCTCCATAGGCTTCCTTCGCTGACAAGCGTAGGTCAGTCGAACGCCGGCGGAAGCCCCAACTCGGGGATCCTGTCGCGCTGCGGATCCTGGAAGTCGAACAGCATGCGGCCAGGGATCCTGCCAATCTCGAGATTTTCGATGAGGAACGCGCGAACACCGAAGTGGCCCTTGAAGTCCTGCCGCACCTTATCCCAGTCCGAGAAGGCGCAGAACTTCTCCTTGGGAATCGTGCAGGGTTGGGTCGGTGGATTCTTCTGCGAGAAGCCGAGGGGATGCCAATCGCGGTAGAGGCCGCCGACGAGCTCCTTGGCGGCGTAGTGCCCGCAGAAGAAGGTCTGCGCCAGCTCGCAATAATGCGGGTAGAACGGCTTGAAGTTGTCGATACGGTAGGTCTGAATGCCGGTGTCGCCGAACTCCTTGAGCTCCGCGTCGTGAAGCTTGCCGGGCTTGAGAAAGCGATCCTCCGGCGCAACCCCGGCCTCGACATTGCTGACGACCTGCAACAGACCCCGCGCATTGGCCGGATAGAGATCGATCTGCAGGGGAAAGATCACGACTGATACACGGTATCCGGCGACATAGCCGATGCCGAACAGGTCGAGCGCTTCCTTGACCGTATGACCCTTCAACTCCTCGTAGTCGGCGACGAAGGAGTACTTCTGCCGGGGCGGACCGAGCTGGGTCAGCGCGTCGATGCCGAGGGCGGCATCGGAGGGGCTGCGCGAGATCATGCGGATGACATAGCGCACACGTCTGTTGCTGGCGAGATCGTCGATCGCTTCATTGACCGACTTCCTGCGAATCGGATCCTGCGACACGTAGAACAGCGCCAGCGACGGACCGGCCGCGGAGAACAGGATGCCACCAACCAGGCAAAGGAAGAACGCCGCCTTGAAGAACGAGGTGACCTCTTCCGGTTTTGACCTGAGCGCGATGCAGGCGAACACCGTGGTGATGAGCAGCAGGATCAGTCCGACCGCCAGCAGCGCTGCGGTCGAGGATGAGGCGAGCACGAAGCTCAGCACCTGAACGAAACCATCGATAGCCTTGTCCATATCATCTCCCTCCGTCGTGAAGCCGTAGAGCTTCCAGAACCCGGTCATGACTACCAGCTCAGTCCTTGTCGGCGGTGCAGCGTCCGCCCGAGAAGCCAGCGAAGGCGGCACAGGTCTTGAAATTGAGCGAGAGCTTGTACAGGTCCGTTCGCTTGGCCGTCTCCTCGTTGCGCCCGTTCTGGTAGGAGAAGGCGAGCGCGACGTTCGGGTTGATGTCATACTTGATCGTGCTGTCGAGCCAGCTGCCGCTCTGCCCGGAATAGACCTCGCGCCACCAGTGATAGGTGACGGCGCCGCTCAGACCGGCGAGCGGCTCGGCCCAGGCCGGCAGCGTTGTGCCGAAATCCGCAACGCGGAACAGAAACGTCGCTTCGGGGCCGATGCGCAGCGAGCGGCCGAGACCGGAGAAGCCGATCGGTACGACACCGCCCTGGCGCTCGTCATATTGCACCTTGAGGTCGGGGCGGAAATTGGTGGTCACGAAGGTGCCCGGAATCTGCCGGTTCACGCGCAGATACATCGGCATCCATTCGAGCTTAGCCTGCCCAGTGGTCCGGTTCAGGATCCCGTCGCGGGTCTCGAGCCAGCTGCCGCGGATATAGTCGGCGCCACCGATCGGGTTGATGAATCCGACCTCGGCGCTGCCGCCGACGGTGATCGCATCCCGGCTGTCGTCGCTTGCCGCGGCGGAATGCGCTTCCTTATCGACCTTCACATAGGACGCCAGGCTGGCACCGATGAAGCGCGAGTAGTCTTCGTTGAGATAGCTGTAGGCGAGACCGACCAGTCCATTGACCTGCCAGATCGTGTCGGCGGCCGTGTTGTTGCGCGCCCAGGACAATTCCGCACCCGTCGCCTTCTCATTGGACTGCGGCTTGCCGAACATGTCCACATCGGCGAAGTCCTTGCGCACGAACCAGATGAAGTCGCTGACCGGCTGGAGCTCGGGCGCCGTCTTCACCGCCAGCGCTGCGGCTGCGGCCGACGCCCGCTGCGGGTGCGGCGTGGCGGCGACGGGCCACTGCTGCCCGCAGCCTTGTTTCAGGCGCTTGTGCCCATAGTCGCGCGCGATCGCCGTCCAGTCCGGCTCGGCCGCGGGGGCGGTCTTGTAGCACGCGAAGATGTCGTCAGCAGCTGCCGTCTCGGCTGCGGCCTGCGCCGCAAGGATGCCGCCCGCGACGGCGACGGTGAGATTGGCGAGGCTCATGCGCTTCATCGGTACCTCCCTTCATGTGGTGGACTGGATCCCGCCGGTGCCCGCCTCAGTTTCCGGCGGCGCGGACCTTCTGGTAGATCAGCGTCACGATGTCCTTCACCAGTTCGCAGCCGGCGAACTCACTCGGCGTGTAGCTGGCGCGGCGCCACCCCCGCAGATGCCGGCCGATGTCGTAGATGTCATAGGCATCCAGGCCGAGATCGCCGGCGAGCGAGGTGGCCTCGGTCGCCGAGGGCCACTGGCGATGGAAATAGTCGAGGACGTATTGCTCCACTCTGTCGCGCGTCGTCGTCATGGCTTGCTCCGGGATTGAGGAATTGAGGCCGCGCGCAGGCCGATGAAACCTGCAGGACGCGGCCTGCAGGTTTCATCCGCCGCTCGCCGCATCACTTGCCAAACAGAGGACCGACGGACGGAAGAATGACCGCCGTGACCGTTCCCTTTGCGCCGTCCGGAGACGGATTGCCGAAGCCGAGGTTTGCAGGCGACGGGAAATTGCCTGGCGATCCTCCGCCCGTGCCCTTGCACCAGCCATTGGCCGGCGCGCCCTTGCCGCCGGGGCCCGGATTGCCCGGGCTGCCGCCCCGACCGGGGAGCCCGGCCCTCCCGCCGACATTGTTGATCCGCGAATAGCTCAGGACTTCGTAGGCAGGTCTGGTCGTGACGAAGACGAGATCGGCGCCTTGTCCCCCAGCGCCGGCGTCACCGCCGCGCCCTCCGGGACCGGCAGCGCCTCCCGTCCCGCCGGGGCCGCCACCCTCCTTGCAGTCGAACAGGCTCGTGGCCCCTTCCTTGCCGTTTCCGGCCCGGCCGCCGTTGCCGCCTTTCCCCCCGGTCCCACCATCGCCGCCGTCAATGCCGCGGAAGAGAAGGACGAGGTTGAGAAGACCAGCCGGGATCGGCCCTTTCGGATCGGAGAGCTCTCCGGCGACCAGATAGACGTCGGGCAGTTGCCGGGTCTGTCCGGCAACGGCAGGCCCGCCAGGGCCGCCGGGGTAACCGGGATTGCCGGTCCGGTTGGTCTCGCCGGGATTGTCGGCGCCATTGGGACCTGCAGGGCCGTCACTGCCGACGGCGGCCACGGCCTGCGGATCGCGCTGGATGATGCTGTAAGTGTCCGGGTTGGCGAACTTGATGCGTTGCGCGGCCACCACGATGTAGGGATAGTTCAATCCCGTCAGCGTCAGCTTTGCCCCCGCCGCGAAGGAAATCTCGTCTGCCTTGATGATCTGCTGCGCGAATTTCTCCTCACCGCTGATCGGAATCAGCGTCTGCGTCAGCGGAGCCGCCTTGATCGCGGCCGCGATGTCGGGCGGCAGTGAGCCTGTCGGAATCTGCTGTTGCGCCAGAGCGACGCTGGGCAACAGCATGGCGGAGCAGGCCATCAGTCGAAGACTCTTCATCTACAATCTCCTCAGGTCATCATGATTGTTTGAATCAGCGGCCCGCTTTCGAGACGCCGCGCCTGGACGGCGAGCTGCCATCCAGGTCGCCGAACAGCGCCTAGCGAGATCCCGGAATCGGGAAACGGACGTTTCCCTCGGCGCTGTTGCGGGTCACGTTGCCGCCGAGCGAGACATCGCGGTTGACGTTGAGCCGCGGCTCGTTGGTGGAAGGATCACGGCTGATGTTCGGATAGTTGGTCGGAGGCGGGACTGGAGCGTGGAAGTTCTGCAACCGCTCGCTGTCGGTTTGTTGATGCGGCTGATAGGTCGGCGCCAGGTCCTTGAGGTTCTGACCGGAGGCCTGGGACATCAGCAAGGGCGAGATGATCAAGCCCATCACGATACGGATATTGGATCTGCGCATTGAATCCTCCTGTTGTCTCGTTTGCACGGGAGGAACTATGCCGAGGTGGTGTGAGACGATCGTCAGGACATCGCAAGTGCATCGTCAAAAATGCATTGGAACGACGCCATCTGCACTCACGCACTTGCGCTTATGGCGTGCGTCGGCACGGCACGCTGCGCAAGAGGCATCGGATGCGGGCTGGGAGTCGAGGCGCGCGCCTGTGCTGGCTCACTGTCTGCCAGCATGCTGCAATTGCGCGGCGGCGAACCAGGGAGTCGGGCTCAGCGCAAGTTTGGGCTGCGCGGATAGGTCCGCGGCGGCAGGCCGGGGTGGCCGCTCGCACGCAGGATGAAACCGCCGATACGGGCCTTGTCACACGGCGAAGCGGCGACCGCATCCTGCTTGATCGGCTCGAGCACGGCGGCGCCCGGCGGCGGGACGTCGGAGCTCGCCACGGGACCGTCGGTCACCGCAAGCGACGCAAGCACCGGGCCTGGTTGCAGCGATGCGAGATAATCTGCGAGCCTACGTACGAGTTGCGGCGCTGCCACGCTGGTGCCGCGCATCGCCACCACCGAACCGCTCCGGGTACCGGCCGCGAGCACGCCCCAATGCGCGGGCCCCTGGTCGGCGATGGCAGCACAATCGGGCTCCGCGCGCCCCGGCGTCGGACCGCTCGCCGTATAATCCGTCGGCTGGCCCGCGGCATCGACGGCGCCGACCACGAGCGCGCCCGCGCCGGTCGCGAGCGCCGACAGTGTGTCCTCGCGAGTCATGGGGCAGCCGCTGCTGTCCGGATCGCTGTAGCTGCCATCCAGCGCCGCACGCTGATAGCCCCCTGCATGATCGAAATAGGACTGGCGTCCATGCTGCACATAGCCCAGCGGGATATCGTCGCGCTGGATGTAGAGATGTGCGGTCAGCGGCGCCTCCGATCCGTTGGTGACGGAAAGCCGCCAGCGTCCGGCCGGCGCTGGATGCCTCACGCTCCAGCGCGCGGTGGTCGGATTGACCGACAGATGAAAGCGGACGCGATCGGGCTGGCCGGCCACCTTGGCCAGGTGGCCATTGATGGCGGCGATCGGCTTGCCGTCATCCTCAAGCACCTGCACATCGCCATCACCGAATCCATCGATCATGCGCGGCACGCCGCCGGGCGGCGTCAGGCTGACGCCGACACGCGGCCATTGCTGCGCGATCGCTTCGCCGTCGAGCCAGATCTCGAGATGATTGGACGTACCGTCATCCGGCAGCATGATCCAGTCGATCTGATCAGAGGCGCCGGGCTGCACAGCCATCCGGCCCGTAGTTCGCTCGCGATAGCTGTTGCCGGCCGGCAGCACCAGATAGGTCGGGCCGCCGCGTTGGTTGCGGCGCTCGATCATCCGCGACAGAGCCTGCTCGATCTCGTGGCTGCCGTTCTTGGGGCCGGCCGCGATGCCATAGCTGAAATTGATGACGAGCGGCAGCTTCGGGCTGATCCGGTCGGCCCACAGCATGATCTGACGCGCCCCCTGCAGCACGTAGCTCGCCATGGTGACGCCGGTCGTATCGCCGGACACCGGCGACGGCAGCTGCACCGCCAACAGAGGCCGCTTGCTGGCGATATCGTCCGCGGCCGGATCGTAGCCGCCGGAGAGATCGAGGATGTGTGTGCCGTGCGAGACGCGTTGCGCCAGCGGCTTGTGCTGATCATTGCCGAAATTGGTCATGCCGAACGCGCGATAGATGTCGGCCTCGCTCGCATTCGCCGCAAACAGCACGTCGAGCTCATCGCCGGTGAGCCGCTGCCCGGCGGCGACGCCGAAATCCTTGGTCCGGCGCTCGACATCCTGCAACCAGATCGCTCGGATGCGCGATCTGCCGCTCCTGCTGCGAAAACGGCGGTTGGCAAAGGCGATGCCGTCATCGATGACGCCGATCGCGACCTGCCGCGTCAAATCCGTCAACGGCTTGCCGAGATCGGTCGGCGCGGCGATGACAGAGTCGAAGCGCAGGCCTGGAATCGGCGGGCCGATATGGATCGCCGTGAAGAGACCGTTGGCGGCAGTGCGATTGGCGATGTCTTCGGGCCGGTAGATGAAGAACTGCACATCGCGCGGATCGTCCGGCGGCGGAACGCGACCGATGCGGATGTCGTCGATCAGCTTCGTCAGCAGATCGAATTCGTCGGCCGACATGCGGATGGTCAGCGCGTCAGCAGGCTCGTCCGGCTCGTGGCCGGCGGCCACGATGGCGGCCAACTGGCCGAGATGGGCCACATAGCTGCCGTTGGCCTCCGGCAGCAGTTGGATCTGCGCGCTGCACCAGTCCAGCCTCTTGCCGAGCGGCCTGTTGCGCAACTCCCAGTCCAGATAGGGATTGGCTCGTTCGGCCCGATCTCCTCGCCAGTCTCTCATGCGCCTGTCCTTTCGTGTCAGCCGACGATCAGGCGGCACTCGGCGAGCGCCTGCGTCCAGAGATGCTGCAAGATCGGCGAGACTGGAACGGTCGATGGCGTGCCGGCCTCGATGATCGCGCCGCCCCCACCCTGCTCACTGGCGACGTTCGCAGCGGCCGATCGCCTGTAGGACATCGCCAGCACATCGTCGTAGCGGAAATCGTCGTTGAACCCCCGCCCGTCGAACTTGCGCATCGTGACCTGGCCGCAGCCGGAGCAGCGCGCAATGAACAGCTCCGCCAAGGTCCAGCCCAGCACCATACCGGCCACGCTGTCGACCGGAAAGTGCACGCCGGCGACCGTCCGGTTGATGGCAATGCGCTCGGCGTGGCGCATCAGCTGCACGAACACTGGATCGGTCGCATCGACATCATCCCGCCCGGTCCTCGCCTTGCGCATGAGGGCATTGATCACGAAGGCCGCGGCAAAGGATTCCGTGGCATGGCCGCTCGGCAGCGAGCCATGCCCCGGCGTCTGGATCATCGGCTGTATCTGCGGTGAGTATTCGATTGGGCGCCGGCAGGTGAGCGCATGCTTGACCCGCATTTCGATCGTGGTCGTCACCTGCAGGATCAGCGCCAGCAGCTCGGCGGTGTGCGGGCTGCGGCTCGGATTCCAGTATCCGACCAGGCCCAAGAAGCTGGTGAAATCGTGCAGCTCGGCGAGGATCTCGCTGCTGCGTTCCATCCGCAGCGCGGCATAGTTGAACACCCAAGCCGCTTGTCTGGCGAAGTCCGCGGCATTGGGACGGATCATGTGCACGATCGGCGTGAACGTCTCATCGCTGCGGCCACGGTACTGAAGCGAGATCGAGGTCTCGCCTTCGTCATAGACAAGGCCCGACAACAGCTCGCCCGCGAAGATGCGCAGTCGCACGTCGCGCGACCAGCGATCGAGCGCCTCCGGCCCGGCAGTATAGTGATCAGGCGTGTGTGACGGCTGGTTCCAGTAGCCGACGACGCCCTCCCGGCTGGTAATCAGCGCGCGTGCGCGCGATGAGGCGCGGGCACGGCGGCCCTCGCCGCTCTCACCGCTTTCGCCGCTTTCACCACTTTCGCCGCTTTCTCCGCTCTCACCGCTTAGCCATGCCATCTGCCGCCTCCCTGCCTGGCCCGGCGGACTTGCTCCGCCCGTTACCACTGAATGGTCGTTTTGACGGCACGCGCGGTCAAGCCGCCCGCCTTCGAAATGACGGCGTTTCACGGATTTTTCACGTTGACAGCAAGGGTGTTGGAGACTTCACTACTCAATCATTGGTTTCCGTATTTTCACGACTGATTACATCATGGTTGTGGGCGACGAATGTGAGCTCCGATCCAAAATTGCTGATCAAGCTTCTTGGTCCGTTTCGCGTGGTCAAGGCTTCTGGCGAGGATTGCACGCCCAGGGGACGCAAGGCTTGCGCCCTCATTGCGATGTTGGCGCTGGCGCGTGAGCACAAGCGATCGCGGGTCTGGATCCAGGACAGGCTCTGGGGTAGCCGCGGCAAGGAGCAAGGCGCGGCCAGCCTTCGCCAAAGCCTGACCGAAATCCGCAAGGCGCTGGGCGACTGCCGCTCCCTGCTGTGCGCTGACAGCTTCGTCATTTCGCTCGATCCAAAGCTATTTGAGACCGACATCGCCCGTTACACTACCACGTCACCGCAGCAGGAGATGGCGCCTCCCCAAGGTGAGCTTCTTGAAGGCTTTGACATTGCAGAGGAGGAGTTCGAGGATTGGCTGCGCGAGGAGCGTGCGCGATTCCAGACGCACGTCGCGCCGGCGCCTGAACTCCGCCACGCCGCCAATCTCGCGACCGACCTCGCAGCGCACCTGCAGCCCGCCGAGGAGCGGCCCTCGCGAAACCGAATCGTCCTGATCCCCGGCTGCCGGACAGGCCCGTCAGATGCTGCGGTCGTGACGGATAGCCTCGTCGATTCCATCGCCAAGACGATCAAGGAACTGGGCGTAGCCACGATCCAAGATCGTCGCGACATGAGCGCGTCGGCCGCCTGGCCGGCGGACACTTTGCCTGGAGATGGCTCGATTTGTGACGATGGCTCCTCGGCCGGCACGCTCTCCCTGCGTTCTGATGTGTTCGGATCTGACACGAGCAAGATCGTTCGGCTCGCGCTGTTGCAGCGCCCTGCCAACACGCTGGCATGGTCGTCGACATTGCAGATCAACGGCGAGGGTACGCTCGACCTGAACGACACCAATGTGATGAGAACCATCAACCTGGTGGTCAACTTCGCCGTCGATCAACTCGCTCATATCAAGGATGGCGCTCCGAGGTCTGCCTCTCATCTATGCTATGCTGGTATCCTGCGCCTGTTTCGACTTGGCAGAGCCAACTTCGAGTCCGCCGACAAGCTGTTCGCGGCTGCTTTCGCGGCCGAGCCACGCGGTATCTATCTCGCGTGGCGCGCCTATTTGCGCACCTTCATGCTCGCCGAGCGCCAGTTCAACTGCCGCCAGACGCTTGAGGCGGAGGCTTTCGATCTGATGTACCGGGCGCTGGAGCTCGAACCCTACAACTCCTATGTCGCTGGCCTGAGCGCGCATGTCCATTCCATGATGCGACGCTCGTACGTTGCCGCCTATGAGCTGGCCGAGCGAGCCATTCAACTGAACCACGCCAACCCGATCGCCTGGGCCTGCCTGGGAATCGCAAAGAGCTATCTCGGCAAACCAGAGGACGGCTTCCAGCACACATTGCTTGCCCGTACGATCGCTGGTGCGGCGCCTTTCCGTTTTCAGCTCGATGCCCTGAGCTGCATTGCGGGAACTATGGCGGGAGAACTGGACAAGGCCGTCCATCTTGCAGAAGCCAGCCATGCTCTTGCTCCGACCTTTGCTCCCCCCTTGCGATATTTGTCGGCTCTCTATGCGCATAATGGGCACCGTGAGCTTTCTTTCGAGATGGTTCGCAAGCTACAGACAACGGAACCAGACTTCTCATATGACAAGCTGAGGGATAAGGCCTATCCCGCGGCTGGCCTCCATCGGACATCAATCATCAACTCGCTGCCAGCCCAACAGTTCTAGCGGCGTCACGCTTCATCCGAGAGGTTGTGGAGCGGCAGACGCGATCGCTTACGGTCGCAACGCAGTCCACGCGCACGACTGATGACGCGGGCGAAGGCCACGAAAGAAAAACCCAAGGACGCCTCATCCGACGAGCCGCTTCAGAATAGCTCGAACGATCGTCTCTGCGTCAGAGCAACAAGGGTTCTGGACTGCACCCCTTAAGTGAGACACGATAATTTCTGTGACAGGCATTTCGAGGATGACCTGTGGCAGCAAGAGGG